>DATFKQ010000059.1:0-11391 GCA_035268565.1 Desulfotignum sp.
GAAGATGCTTACAACTTAATGATGGAAGAAGATTCAATTATACCTGCATCTGATATTCAAACCGCCGAAATTCATCTTGATGTGGCATGAAACGCCGCAAACTTATTAAAGAACTGGTTTCTCAAGGATGCTACCTTAAAAGGCACGGCAGCAAACATGATCTGTATGTCAATCCGGGTAAGGGCAAGCAAGCGCCGGTCCCAAGACATTCCGAAATTAAGGATACCCTCTGCACACTTATCAAACAGCAGCTTGGTGTTGATTGATATTTTGAGCAGCCAACCTGTTCTCTTCTAAGGTTACGCCCCAAGGGCGGCTTCCAGGATGTTCCGGTAGTCGGCTGGGCCCAGAGGTCCCTGGGATTGTTTTGTCTGTTTGTCTGACTGTGCCGCTCGTTCTAAGCGAGATGCTCTGCCACCAGTTCGGCAATGTCTCTGGTTTTTACCTGCTCATCCCTGTCCAGTTCCTTCATGCCGTCCTCGATCATGGTGAGGCAGAAAGGACAGCCCACTGCCACGGTTTCCGCTTTTTCATCCACAATTTCTCTGGATCTTTCTACATTGATGCGGGTGCCGATGGTTTCCTCCATCCACATACGGCCCCCGCCGGCACCGCAGCAGAAACTTTCCGTACCGTGGCGGGGCAGCTCGGACAGACCGTGGTTGGACATCCCGGCCAGAATGGATCTGGGGGCATCATAAATACCATTGTAACGGCCCAGGTAGCAGGGATCATGGTAGGTGAGGGCACCGCCAAGGGATTTTTTCACCCTGATTTTGCCGTCCGCAATCAGCTGGTTGATGAAATCGGTGTGGTGGATCACCTCATAGTGCCCCCCCATCTGGGGATAATCATGCTTCAGGGTATTCAGGCAGTGGGGGCAGGCTGCAATGATCTTTTTCACCTTGTAGTTGTTCAGGGTTTCAATATTTTCTGTGGCCATCATCTGGTACATCATCTCGTTGCCGGCCCGGCGGGCAAAATCACCGGTACATTTTTCCTCTGTACCCAGAATGGCAAAATCCACCCCGGCTGCCTTGAGAATTTTCACCAGGGCCTTGGACACCTTCTGGGTTCTGTCATCAAATGATCCGGCACATCCCACCCAGAGCAGATATTCCACGTTCGGGTCATCGGCCATGAGTTTGACATCCAGGCCTTCTGCCCAGTCAGCGCGTTTGTCATACCCGATACCCCAGGGATTGCCGTTACGTTCCAGTCCCTTGAAGGCGGTGTTGAGTTCTTCCGGATATTCTCCCTGCATCAGGGTCTGGCCCTGGCGCATGGCAATGATCCGGGGCACCTGTTCAATGGTCACTGGACACACCTGTTCACAGGCCCGGCAGGTGGTGCAGGCCCACAGGGTGTCCAATGCAATGACCTCTCCCACCAGGGCTTTTTCCGGTTTGAACACCGCCATCTTTTCCTTGGTTTTTGCATCCGCTTCTGCATCTCCGGTCAGGTTCCCGGCCAGTTTTGCCCGAAGGATCAGGTTGTCTGCATTGGCGTACAGCTCCGCCTTGAGGGTATCATTGAAGTCATGCAGGTTCAGCGGTTTGTCCGTGACATAGGTGGGACACACCTCCTTGCACCGGCCGCATTCCGTGCAGGTATACAGGTCCAGCCCCTGTTTCCAGTTGAGCTGATGCAGGTGGTTGACACCCAGGGTCTCATCTTCCCACACTGATTCATCTTCAAGGTCCAGGAGTTTGATCTTTTCATGGGGGTAGTCCAGGCTTTTAAAAAATACATTGGGCAGGGAGGTGATGACATGAAAATGCTTGCCAAAGGGCAGAATGTTCAAAAAAATGAGCTGGGTGATGACATGCACCCAGAACATCAGCACCATGACCCGTTCCAGGCCCACCGCGGAAAATCCTGATATCACATGCCCGGCCGCCACCGTCACCGGTGTCCAGAAAAATTCCTGACCGAATGTGGGGTTGTTGAAATAATGCAGGTCCGCTGGATTTCCATGGGCGGTGATGAGCATGAACCGGGCCCCGTCAAAGAGCAGATCCGATACCATCAACACCCCGATCAAAGCCAGTACCAGATAAGCTTCCCAGGTGTTGTGAAGGCGGGTCGGTCTGACCACCAGCCTTCTGTAAAAGGCATAGATCACCATAATGAGGACAACCGCTTCTGTGACATCTTTCAATGCCAGATAAAGATACCCCAAAAAGGAGGATTCTCCCAGCAGCGGCAGCTGGAATCCCTCAACATAGCCATGGCCGTAAAGGGTAAGGGAGCGGATGAGAAGGATACAGAATCCCCAGAAAATAAAGGCATGCATGATACCGGATGCCCGTTCTTTTTTCCGTCCCACCAGGCGTTTCTGCCCAAAAGCAATGATCACCAGGTTTTTCAGGCGGTCTTTTATCCGGTTGAACCGGTCAGCCGGCTCCAGGGAAGTCAACAAAAGGATTCTCTGATACATGGTCCTGGCAAAAAAGCCCAGGCCCACCGCAAGCAGTACTGTCATCAACAGGGGACTCATAACTACCTCATGCACAAATTTTGGGTTTGGGGCGCTCAGGCCCGTATTTTTTTAATTTCTTCCTTGAGCAATGGTATCACATCAAACAGGTTCCCGACAATCCCAAAATCTGCCACATTGAAAATTGGTGCTTCCGGATCCTTGTTCACCGCCAGAATCACCTTGGCGCCGTTCATGCCTGCCAGATGCTGGATGGCGCCGGAAATGCCCACAGCCACATACAAAGACGGGGCAACGATCTTTCCTGTCTGGCCCACCTGCTTGTTGTGGGCCATCAACCCGGCATCCACCATGGCCCGGGAGGAACCGAATCCGGCTGCCAGGTCATCAGCCAAATCTTTTACCAGATCTACACCAGCCTGATCTTTGGCACCCCGCCCCACAGATACCACAATATCCGCATCTGCCAGATCGATCTCTCCGGATGCATCGGAGATCAATTCTTTGACCGCGGCAGCCATATCTTTTTCAGGGGGATCCAGGGTAACCACGTTTTCCGTACCGGTCACTTCGGGATCCGCCTCAAAGGCGCCGGCCCGCACAACCGCCACCAGTTTTGGCGCGTTGATTTTCATCTTCTGGAGCACCTTGTTGGCAATGGCCGGACGGGTGATATGCACCACATCCCCGTCAATGGCCACATCAATGATTTCCGTGGCACAGGCGGCTTCCAGCTGCACTGCCACCCTGGGGGCGGCTGCTTTGCCGGTTTCGGAAAATCCGAACCAGACCATGTCTGCATTAAACGCTTTGGCCGCGTCCGCCACAGCTGCAGCAAAGGGGGCTGCGGAAAAAATCTCCAGGGATGGGTCATCTGCGATATACTGGGTATCTGATCCTGCCGCAGCCAGCTGCGGGGCAAGATCTGTCACATTGCTGCCCACGGCCACAGCAGCAGTGGCAGCACCCAGTTCCTTTGCTTTTGACAACAGTTCGGCAGTGCTTCCCTTAAGCACGCCCTGCTTGATATCTGCAACTACAAGTATGTTTGTCATAATCACTATCCTTACAATTTGATATGGGTATGATGTTTGATATATGCATTTTTGTGCACGCTGTACACGGCAAACCGATAAGTTCAGAACGGCCGGTTATAAAACCTTTGCCTCATTTACCAGCAGCTGCACCACCTGTGCGGTGATCTCGGCGGGATCACCTTCAAACTTCTGTCCGCCTTTGCGTTTTTGTACGGGCATGAATTCCACAACCGCGGATGCGGGTGCAGTGCCCCCGATCTCTTCAAAAGAGGTGCCAAGGCCGGCCAGGTCCATGACAGTGATTTTCTTTTTCTTGGCCATCATGATGCCCCGCATGGCCGGCAGCCTGGGTTCATTTATGCTGTCGCTCACCGTCACCACCGCCGGCAGGGTCACATCGACGATTTCCGTGCCTGCATCCCCCAGCCGGGATACCTGGATGTGGGTGTCATCAGTCACTTTGATCTCAATCACATTGCTGACGCAGGGGATGCCCAGAAATTCACCCAGCATGATGCCGGCCTGGCCGGCGTCCGTGTCCTGGGCCTGTTTACCGGCGATCACCAGGTCATAATCCCCTGCCTCATACACTTTTTGCAGCACCCTGGCAAAGGTGGGGGAGTCCGCCTCTGCAAGGGCAGGGTCATCGATGTGAATGGCATTGTCAATGCCCATGGCATAGCATTTGCGGATAATATCGGTGTTGTCTGTGCTGCCCAGAGAAACCAGGGTGGTTTCGGCCTTGTGGGCCTCCTTGAGCTGAACCGCTGCTTCCACGGCATTTTCATCCCAGGCATTGATCACATACTGCAGCCCTTTTTCCACAATGGCGCCGTTTTCCACGTGGATATTCAATTCCACATCAACGACTTTTTTTACAGTTGTCAGAATTTTCAATGGTGCCTCCTCATCTTTATCAATTAGATAGATTGGTGTTGTATGCCTTTTCAGGTATCTACAAGTCTTTTTTCACCGCACACCACCATGAGATGGTCTTCTCCGGTGGGAAAGGACAGGGTCATGTTCAAAGACGAGCCCATCCGGGCGGCCAGGGCCGTTGGCCGGGAATTGGCAATGATCACCGGAATTCTTGCTCTGGCAGCTTTCTGCACCAGTTCATAGCTGATACGCGAGGACAGTACCAGGATGCGGGCCCGGCCCAGGGTCCCGGCCTGGAATGCCTGCCCCACAGCCTTGTCAAGGCCGTTATGCCGGCCCACATCCTCGGCAAACCCAAGGATGGACAGGTTTTCATCACACAGCATGGCAGCATGGGACCCCCGGGTACGCTGCCGGTATTTTTGACTGGATGACAGCAGGTCGATACAGTACAGGGCCTGTTCCAGGGTAAACGTGAATCCGTCAGGGGCCGGCTTGACCCGGGTCTGGATGTCCTTCATCATCTCCTTGCCGCAGATCCCGCAGCTGGTCTGGCTGATAAATGTTTTGCGCTGGAGCAGAGATGCCACTTTCCGGCGCCGTTCCGGCGTCAGCCAGATATCCACCACATTGGGATCCAGATCCGGATCATATCCGATGGTGCGGATATCTGCCGGGGTATTTACCAGACCCTCGCCAAGGCAGAAACCCATGGCATGGCAGACTTCATCCCCCGGGGTCCGCATGACAACAGAATACGCATGGTCTTCTACACGGATCAAAAAGGGTTCCTCGCCAATCAGCTCCAGTTCGGGTGTACAGCGGCCCTCCTGGCGGACAACCCAGGCGGTAAACGGCTGGGTATCTTTTTTCTGCCCCATCTGTCAGTCCTGTCCGCTCACTGACTGTGTGCCGGATGCAGACCCGTTTTTTTCCGGAAATGACAGTGCCTGGGCATAGACAAAGGCAGCCTGGAGATAGGAGGTGGGACACAGGGGAAAGCATTCCTTGCAGTCATTGCATTCTTGTGCCGCAATCTCCGGCACAAAGCTGATCTCCTTGTTGATGCCGCGGTCCACAAATCCTATGGCATGTTTGCCCACCACTTCTGCACAGTACCGCACACACAGGCCGCAGTGGATGCAGAAAGATGCGTCTCTTTCATACCGGTCGGGATCAGCCTTATATTCCTCTGCCAGTGTCACAAGGTCCGGTGCATCCGGTGCATGGGCCATGAGCAGCTCGATAATGGTTTTGCGCAGCCGGTCCACCTTTTCAGACCGGGTTCTGACGATGATCCCATCTGCCACGGGAAATACACAGGACACCACAATCTTTGTCCAGCCCCGGTCCTCAACCTCCACGATACACAGCCGGCATCCGCCGAACGGTTCCAGTTTCTCATGGTGGCACAGGGTGGGAATATAAATGCCTTCCTTTTGAGCGGCTTCCAGAACGGTCATGCCCGGATCCGCTGTCACGGTTTTCCCATCGATCTCAAATTGGATATCACCCATGATGGCCTAGCCTTTCTCTTTTGTTTTTTTTCGAATGGTTCGCTCTTCTTCGGCCACAGGATCCGGCACCGGCTCGCCCGACAGTTTGATCACAGAAGAAAATTTGGGCGGGCATACCTCAAAACAGGTGCCGCACCGGGTACATTTGTCCTGGTCAATGATGTGGATCAGTTTTTTGTCCCCGTCTATGGCATCTGCCGGGCACTGCTTGCGGCAGGTGCCGCAGCCCGTGCATCTGTCCGGATCGATGAAAAATGAAATCAACTGTTTGCAGGACAGGGCCGGGCAGCGCCGGTCATTGATGTGGGCCTCATACTCATCCCGAAAATATTTCAGGGTGCTTAAAAACGGGTTGGGGGCGCTTTTGCCCAAAGCGCACAGGGACGCTTCCACCGCAGTTTCAGACAACTCCTCCAGCAGTTCGATGTCCCCTTTTTTCCCTTTGCCCTGTGTGATATTGGTCAGGATCCTGTGCATCTGGCGCAGGCCTTCTCTGCAGGGCACACATTTGCCGCAGGATTCATCGGTGAGAAATTTTATGAAATACCTTGCCACATCCACCATACAGGTATCCTCATCCATGACGATCATCCCTCCGGATCCCATCATGGAACCGGCTTTGGTCAGCTCGTCAAATCCCACCTGCAGGTCCAGCAGGTGTTCCGGAATACACCCGCCTGACGGTCCTCCGGTCTGTACCGCCTTAAATTTTTTGTCCGCAGGGATACCGCCGCCGATATCATGGATGATCTCTTTGAGGGTCATGCCCATGGGCACCTCCACCAGGCCGGTGTTGGTGATCTTTCCCACCAGGGAAAAGATCTTGGTGCCTTTGGAGCTGTCCGTGCCCACGGCGGTGAACCAGTCTGCCCCGTTGTTGATGATCAAAGGAATATTGGCCCAGGTTTCCACATTATTGAGTACCGAGGGTTTTTCCCACAGTCCCTTGACATTGGACCGCACATACTTGGGTCTGGGTTCGCCTGCCTTGCCCTCCAGGGAGGTCATAAGCGCTGTGGATTCTCCGCACACAAACGCCCCTGCTCCCTGGTGGACAATCACCGTGAAATCAAAGCCGGAGCCCAGGATGTTTTTCCCCAGGAGGCCGTAAGCTTCCGCCTGCTTTATGGCCAGAAGGATATTTTCCACTGCCAGGGGATATTCCTGGCGCACATAAAAATAGCCTTCATGGGCTGTGACAGCATACCCGCCCAGGATCAGGCCCTCCAGAATGGAATGGGGATTGCCTTCCAGCAGGGCCCGGTCCATGAAAGCCCCGGGATCGCCTTCATCTGCATTCACGATCACATACTTGACCGGGTCAGGGGCGTTTCTGGTGCCTTCCCATTTCCTGCCGGCAGGAAAGCCGGCCCCGCCGCGGCCCCGAATATTGGATTTCTTCACCTCTTCCAGCACTTCCAGGTCGGTCATCTGCCCCAGGGCTTTGGCAAGGGCCGTATACCCGCCCAGGGCGATATAGTCATCAATGCTTTTGGAATCTATTTTAATATTGTTGCACAGGACCGTGCGCTGCTGGGCTTTGTAAAAGGAGATATCCGATTCTTTGACTGCCCGTTCCCCGGTTGCCGGGTCCTGGTAGCACAGCCGTTCCACCACCTGTTTGTTTTTGATGGTCTTTTCGATAATTTCCGGCACATCCGCTGCCGCCACCTGGAGATAGCAGATCTCTTCGGGATAGATCACCACGATGGGCCCCTGCTCGCAGAACCCCGGACACCCCGTGCCTTTGGTGGAGACCGTGGCAGTCAGCCCCTGGTTTTGTATTTCCTTTTCAAAGGCCGCGATCACTTCATCGGCTCCGGATGCCACACACCCGGCTCCGGCACAGATGGATACACAGGGAGTGTCAGGATCTCTTTTCGATACTATTTCCTGCCTGAAGCTTTCCAGGGCTTCAGGCGTTTCTAACCGCGCCATAATTTTCCCCTACTCATATGTTTTTAAGGCTTTTGCTGTTTTCACCGGTGACATTTTTCCATGGACCTTGCCGTCCACTTCCATGACAGGGCCAAGGGCGCAGCAGCCCAGGCAGTTCACGGTCTCCAGACTGAATTTCAAGTCCAGATCTGTTTCCCCCGGCTTGATGCCGGTGGCATCTTCCACCGTATCCAGAATCCTTGTGGCCCCCCTGACATGGCAGGCGGTCCCCACGCAGATATGGACCTTGTGCCGTCCCTTGGGTACCAGGCTGAACGCCTTGTAAAAGGTGGCGATGTGCTGGATTCGGGTCAAGGGCACGGACAGTTTTTCACTCACCCGTGCCAGGGCCTCTTTTGACAGCCAGTTGTTTTCTTTTTGCATATCCAGCATGATCTGGAGCAGATTGCTGGGCTCCCCGTTATGCTTGTCAATAATCTGGTCTACTTTTTCAATATCCATAGGATGATTTCCTGCAAATAGTAATTTATGCCCGGGCCAGTGAATAGCAGTTACTGTCTGTATCATACATGACCATGCCGTGCCGGGAGGAGGTGATCATGTGGCGGGACACATCTGACGGGTTCAGGTCCAGCTGACGGGAAATCTCACTTGTGGACAGCGGTTTTTTTGCCAGCAGCAGCAGAATCTGGCTCACCGCCAGTTTGTCTGAAAACAGGCTGTCAAACAACCGGTCCGTGTCCGAGCTGTCAAAATACCCGGTATAGGCCTGTTTTGATTTCACCGGTACCCGCAGTTTTTCCCTTTCCGCCAGGCGCATGAACGGCACCAGGTTTCTGGCGGCAGCCAGTTTGAAACCCACTTTTTCTGTGTCCATTCCCTCTTCGGTTCCCAAAGGTCCCATCTCTCTAATCTGTTGTGCAAATTCATCCGTGTACCGGGCCAGCAGGTTGCCGTCAGCACCGGACATGAATTCGATTCTCAGCCGGTCAGGGTTGAGCCCGATATGTCCCAGTATCTTTTTGGCCATATAGGTGTTGGCCAGGGCATCATAATTGCCGTGGGTGACATAATTGCATTCATCGAGTTTGCATCCGCCGATGAACACCCCGTCCTGTCCGTTGGCAAATGCCCGGAGGATGAATTCCAAATCCACCCGGCCTGAACACATCACCCGGATCAGCCGCATCTCGTTTGCATATTGCAGTCTGGAAACTCCAGCCAGGTCAGCAGCACCGTACGCTCACCAGTGGCAGACAAATCCCAGCAGTTTCGGTATAAATTCTTGACCAGCACTCATATATCTGCATCTCCTTTTTTGTAAAGGCTTCTGCGCCTCTGCCGGGTCCATGCCCGGCACCAACCTTAACAGTACCTCAGAAAAATACTGTAAAAGGGATTCTTGTTTTTATGCTTCTTCCAGCACCGTATCCATCTGCTCCATGATATCTTCTGCCGTCACTGCCGCATCAATCTGCCCGCACAAGGCATCATTGGTAAAATGCTTGAGCATAATGGCATTGGTGGGGCATTTGGCATTGCACAGCCCGTCTCCCTTGCACAGAATGGGATTGACAATGGCTTTTTTGCCTTTGTTTGTATCATGAAACTGAATGGCATCATAGGTGCAGGCGGTAATACAGGCACCGCAGGACACACAGGCATATTCATCCACCTTTGCCACGGAACCCGATGCCACCACCGTGTCATGGGACAGCAGGGTGACCACCCTGCCGGCTGCGCCGTAGGCCTGGTTGATGGATTCCGGGATATGCTTGGGATAATGGGCCGTACCGCACAAAAACACCCCGTCTGCGGCAAATTCCACCGGTTTGAGCTTGACATGGGCTTCCTTGAAAAAATCATCCGGACTCAGGGTCACCTTGAACAGGCCCGCAATCTCGTGAATGGATGCCGGCGGTCTCACCGCTGCTGCCAGCGACAGGATATCGGCATCCAGCTCCAGGCGCTGCCCTAAAATGGGATCGGTCACCGTGACCCGGATCATGTCAGCTCCGCCCTCTGATACCGCTTCCACTTCCGGCGGGTCTTCCGGGGTATACCGGATGAACTGCACCCCGAGTTCCGAAGCCTTTCTATAGGCATCTTCTTTAAACCCGTAGGTGCGCATATCCCGGAACAGGATATAGATGCGCATATCCGGATTTTTTTCCTTGAGCTTGAGGGCGTTTTTCACTGCATGGCCGCAGCACACCCGGGAGCAGTAGTTGAACTCTTCATTGCGGGACCCCACACACTGGATCATGACCAGACTTTCGGCGCTGGTAACAGCCTCATTGCCTTTGGCGATCTCTTCACCGATCTCCAGGTGGGTGAACACGGCATCATTTTCCCCGTACAGGTACTCGGCAGGTGTATACATATCCGCACCGATGGCCAGCACCGATGCCCCATGCCTGATGGTTTTGGTGCGGCCCTCTGTCTGCACGGTGGTGGTGAAGTTGCCCAGATATCCTGCCACCTCCGTAATGGTTGCCTCATGGGACACATGGATGCGCGGGTTTTTGTATACCCTGGCAATCAGATCATCCAGATAGGCCTGCACATCCAGGCCCTCCAGGGTTGAATGGATCCGTTTGACCATGCCGCCCAGGTATTTGCTTTTTTCCACCAGCTGCACCTCATGTCCCTGGGCGGCAATGGACAGGGCACAGGTCATGCCGGCAATGCCCCCCCCGACCACCAAAGCGGTCTTGTTCACAGGCAGATCAAACTCTTTGAGCGGTTCCAGAAGGGCGGCCCGGGCCACGGACATACGCATGATATCCTTGGCCTTTTGGGTGGCCTCCGCTTTTTGTCTGGCATGGACCCAGGAGCAGTGCTCTCTGATATTGGCCATATCCAGGTAATACTGGTTCAAACCGGCTTCTCTGAGGGTGTCCCTGAACAACGGCTCCAGGGTCCTGGGGGAACAGGCGGCAATCACCACCCGGTTCAAGCCCTTTTCCACGGCCAGGTCTGTGATCTCCTTGGCCGAATTGGTGGCACAGGAAAAAATCTGTTCCGTGGCATATACCACATGGGGCAGGGTTTTTGCGTATTCCACCGTGGAAGGTACATTCACCACACTGGAAATATTGGCCCCGCAGTGACACACAAACACCCCGATCCTGGGTTCTTGTGCCGACACATCCCGTTCTTCCGGATACACCCGTTCCCGGGAGAGTTTTCCCCGGCGGAAATTGAGCATCTCACCGGTTCTGGACCCGGCGCCGCTGGCTGTGAAAACCGATTCCGGAATATCGGTGGGACCCTGAAAGGCCCCGGAAACAAAGATACCGGGCCGGCTGGTCTGGACCGGATTGGATGAATCTATCTCACAGAACCCGTGGGCATTGATGTCAATACCGAATTTTTCTGCAATCTCCTTATACGCCTTAGGCGGGTTCAGCCCCACAGACAGCACCACCATGTCGAATTCTTCTTCTTTTACCCCTTCATCAGAGGTGGCATACCTGACCCGGATGTTTTTGTTTTCCGGATTTTCACCGGCAATGGATGCATAGCTCCTGATGAACCGGGTGTCGGGCAATGCTTCGGCCCGCTGAAAATACCGCTCGAAATCCTTGCCAAATGACCGGATATCATTGTGGAACAC
>DATFKQ010000060.1:0-66990 GCA_035268565.1 Desulfotignum sp.
GACCCTGGGAGAAAAAAACAGCTCCGCTCTGTCGGTTACACGGATTGCAACCAATGGGGTGATGATACTGTATAGTAAAAGAGATGTGAAAATGCAATAGGGGAAAACCCATAGAATTCAAGCCTTTTGCATTGCACCGCCCTGAAAAAAGCCGGGGTTCCAGAATCCTGGAACCCCGGCCGGTAAGCTGCTTGTGCTGTCCGGTTAAAACATACGGAATCAGAGACGTTCAAAGATGGCGGCTGCGCCCATGCCGCCGCCGATGCACATGGACACGATGCCGTATTTGCCCTTGACCTCTTTGAGGTTGGCCAGGCAGGTGGCGGTGAGCTTGGCGCCGGTGCATCCCAGGGGATGGCCCAGGGCGATGGCGCCGCCGTGGATGTTGATTTTGTCCATGTATTTTTCCAGATCCAGTTCCCGGATGCAGTACAGGGCCTGGGAGGCAAAGGCTTCATTGATTTCATAGATGTCGATGTCGTCAATGGTCAGGCCGGCCTGTTCCAGGACTTTGGGGATGGCGTACCTGGGGCCCACGCCCATTTCATCGGATTTGCACCCGATGGTGGCATAGGACACCAGCCGGGCAATGGGGGTCAGGCCCAGCTCATCGCATTTTTCTTTGGAGGCGATGATGGTGGCGGCGGCCCCGTCCGTGGTCTGGGAGGAGTTGCCCGCCGTGACCGAGCCGTTGGCCTTGAACACGGTGCGCAGCTTGCCCAGGCCTTCGGGGGTGGATTCTCTGATGCCGTCATCATGTTCGACAATGAACTGTTCTTTTTTGTAGGTAGCGTCATCCTGTTTGACATATTTATAGGCCGGGGTGGGGATGATCTCCGTGAACAGGCCGTTGTCCCTGGCCCGGGCTGCCTTGGACTGGGAGGCGGCGGCAAAGGCATCCTGGTCCTCACGGGAGACGTTGTACCGTTCCGCCACGTTTTCCGCGGTGATGCCCATGGAAACATACATTTCCGGGTTGGTGCGGGAGTATTCCGGATGGGGCCGGGGATTGTTGCCGCCCATGGGGACATAGGTCATGGATTCCAGACCCGCGCCCATGGTGATGTCGGACCAGCCCATCTGAACGCGCATGGAGGCCAGGGCAATGGCTTCCAGGCCCGAGGCGCAGAACCGGTTCACGGTGGCACCGGAAACTTTGTCCGGAAATCCGGCCATTTTAACGGCCACCCGGCCGATGTTCAGGCCCTGTTCCCCTTCGGGAAAGGCACAGCCGATCATCACATCATTCAGATGCTCCGGGGTGAGGTTGGGGGTTTTTTCCACGGCTGTCTTCATGATAAAGGAGATCAGCTCTTCGGGCCGGGTCTGGTTGAACAGGCCTCTTTTCTGCTTGCAGCCCGGGGTCCGGACCGATTGTACAATATATGCGTCTTTCATTGGTATGTCCTCCTTCTAGTTTCTGAGCGGTTTACCGGTTTTGAGCATGTGGTCGATGCGGGCAACGGTTTTTTCCTCTTTGCAGAAATCCACAAATGCCTCGCGCTCCAGTTTCAGGATGGTGTCTTCATCCACTTCCGATCCCACATTCACATCGCCGCCGCTCATCACATAGGCGATCCGTTTGGCCAGAAAGGCATCATGATCGCTCATGAAATTGCCGTTGCGCATGTTGAATATTTCCGCATTCACCATGCCCTGGCCGGCATCTCCCATGACCTTCAAAGGCTGCTTCATGGGGGGGGCGTACCCGTCATCCACCATTCTCAACACTTCTTTTTTGGCTTCTCCCACCAGGGTGTCCCGGTTGAAAACAATGCGGTCTGCCTGTCCCAGGAACCCGTTGCCCACAGCCTGGGCCGCAGACATGGAAACGGCTGCCATGCCGATTTTCATGAACGCTGCCACAAAGATTTTGGCCAGGTCCACATCCTTGACGGTTTTGCCGGGCAGGGCGTTCACATGTTTTTTCCACAGGTTCATGGTGCCGCCGCCGGCAGGCAGCAGTCCCACACCTATCTCCACCAGTCCCATGTACAGCTCGGCATGGGCCACAATGCGGTCCGCACCCAGGCAGGTCTCACATCCGCCGCCCAGGGTCATGCCGTAGGGGGCCGCCACCACGGGGAAGGGGGCGTATTTCGTGGCCTGGATACCATCCTGGGCTTTTTTCAGGAATGCCGCGATTTCCGTGTATTTTTTGTCATGGCAGAGTTTGGCCACAAACCCCAGGTCTGCGCCCGCGGAAAATGCGCCGGGCATGCCGCCGGCTTCATTGCCGATGACCAGTCCCACACCGTTCTTGTCCACATAATCCAGGCCGTCGGCAATGGAATCCACGATCTCTGCGTTGATGGCGTTCATCTTGGTGTGGAATTCCAGGCAGAACACCCCGTCACCGATATCCACCAGGGAGGCGGAAGCGTTTTCCGTAACGGTTTTGTTGTTGCCTTTGGCAGCGGCAATGGAAACCAGGGAGTCGGGCACGGGCACTGGTTTGTAACCGGCTGAGGCAAAATCATAAAAATAGCGTACCCCGTTTTCCAGTTTGTAAAAGCAGGTACTGCCGGCATCCAGCATGGCCTTGACATTGGCCGGGATCTCCAGGCCGTCTTTTTTCATGCGCTCCACTGCATCTGCCACCCCATAGGCATCCCACAGTTCAAAGGGCCCCATTTCAAAATTGTAGCCCCATTTCATGGCATTGTCGATCTCCACGATGGTGTCGGCGATCTCAGGGATCCGGCTGGCAGCATACTGAAAGGAGTTGGCTGCCAGTTTCCAGGCAAATCTGCCGGCCTTGTCATCAGCCCTGAGCACGGTGTTGACCTTTTCGGTGAGGGTGCCGGCTTTTTTGGCGGCATCCAGGCAGGGAAAGGTGGGCCGTTCCAGGTCTTCATACTCCAGGGTGTCCAGGTTCAGGACCTTGCGGACCTTTTTCCATTCCGGGGTGAGTTCGGTTTTGTAGAATCCCCCCTGGGTCTTGTTTCCCAGCAGGTTTTTGTCGGCCATTTTCTGGACAAAATCCGGCAGCTGCATGATATCGCGCTGCTCGTCATTCACACACAGGTCATAGGAGTTCTGGGCCACGTGCATCATGATGTCCAGGCCCACCAGGTCCGTGGTCTTGAAGATGGCGGTTTTGGGCCGTCCCATGGCAGGGCCGAAAATGGCATCCACTTCCGGCACGGTGAGACCGTCTTCCAGCATGAACCGCATGGCTGCACTGATGCCCTGGATCCCGATGCGGTTGCCCACAAAGTTGGGGGTGTCCTTGGCCCAGACAATGCCTTTGCCCAGGTTTTTCTCACCGAATTTTGCCATAAAGCCTAAGATTTCCGGCAGGGTGTCCTCGCCCGGGATCAGTTCCAGCAGGTGCATGTACCGCACCGGGTTGAAAAAATGGGTGCCCATGAAATGCTGTCTGAATTCCGCGGAAAACCCTTTGGTGATGTCCTGGAGGGGGATGCCCGAGGTGTTGGTGGTGACAATGGCACCGGGTTTTTTGATTTTTTCCACCTTTTCAAACAGGCTGCGTTTGATATCCAGTCTTTCCACCACCACTTCAACGATCCAGTCGCAGTCAGCCAGTTTGTCAATGTCATCTTCCAGGTTGCCGATGGAGATCAGTCCGGCATCTTTTTTGTTGAAAAACAGAGAGGGGGAAGATGCCAGGGCCGCATCCAGACCGGCCTTGACAATACGGTTCCGGGCCGCCGGGTCGTTTTTTTCCTCATCTTTCAGATCAAAGGGTACAATGTCCAGCAGCAGCACCTTGACACCGGCGCCGGCCAGAAGGGCAGCTATGCCGCCTCCCATGATGCCGGATCCGATGACAGCTGCCTTTCTGATTTTTCTTGCCATGATGTCCTCCTAAATTATGTTGTCAGTTTTCAATTCTGGTCTATCCAAAATTTTTATGAATGAGTATTCATTTTTGATTAACAGAAAAAGGCCTGGGTTGTCAAGGAAAATTATTTCCCGGGCAGCAAGGAATAATCCCATTCAATTTCAAATCCTTATGGTACGAATATCTGGCAGCGCCCCAGGCTGTAATCCCGGAAGAAAAAATTATCAGATAAATGAATTACCATTCATGAATTTAAGGAATAGCCTTGAAAAAATACAATGGGTCTGGTAGGGTAACCCGTCAATTTACTCTGGTTTTAAATATATATTCTACGTGGAGATAAGGGTGAAGCACCAGATACCAGCAAAAATGCAGCAGTTCCCCGTTCTGAACATTGCTTCAGTTGCGGGATTGATTCTCAGGCTCCAGCGCGCCTCCGGGGATATCCCCTGGCACGCAGAAGGCAAGACAGACCCCTGGGACCTGGTGGAATCTGTCATGGGGCTGAATATCGCCGGTTATACCTCTTCCGCCCGGCAGGGGCTTGACTGGCTCAGACAGGTACAGAACCCGGATGGATCATGGTTTTCCGCTTATATCAAAGGAATTCCGGAAGACAGAACCTGCCAGGCCCACATGGCCTGTTACATTGCTGTGGGCATTTTTCACGCCTACCTTATTACCGGGGACCGGTCATGGCTGGAGCAGTACTGGGAACCCATGGAAAAGGCAGTGGATTTTGCCCTGGGGCTTCAGGCGGACACCGGAGAAATCTTCTGGGCCAAAAGCCCTGAAGGAAAGATAGATCCCATGTCTCTGCTGGCAGGCTCTTCTTCTGTTTTCATGAGTATCAAGTGTGCACTGACCATCTGCCATATTCTTGACCGGCCCAGGCCGGCCTGGGAAACGGGGTGGGAAAGGCTGGGCCATTCCCTGAAGGAAAACCTGCACAAATATAATGTGAGCAAATCCCGGTTTTCCATGTACTGGTTCTACCCTGTCCTCTGCGGGGCCATCCAGGGGGAAAAAGCCCAGGTCCGCATGGAAAAATACTGGCACAAATATATGATCCACGGCCAGGGCGCCAGGTGCGTGTCTGATCAGCCCTGGGTGACCATTGCGGAAACCTGTGAACTGGTCCTGGCCCTCAATGCCATGGGCAACCGGCAAAAAGCCCAGATCGTGTTTTCCTGGATCCAGGACCGCGTATATGAAGACAAAACGTTCTGGTGCGGGTACACCTATCCGGACATGGTGATCTGGCCGGAAGAAAAAATTTCCTGGACCAATGCCGTGGCCCTGATGGCAGCTGACAGCCTGTATGATCTCACCCCGGCATCCGGTCTTTTCTCCCATGACAACTGGGAAGGGTTTCTTTTCAAAGGAGTTCTCCGGTGATACGGGATACCCGTCCCTATTACATCAAAAAAGCCTGGTACCGGCTGCAGCACCTCTATGTCCGCCACTATCTGGTACCCCAGCTCACCGGGCTGGGGGAACATCCTTTTATTATCAAGCCCTGGCACATTGAACTGTTCGGCGAACCCATCAGCATCGGCACCCATGTGACCCTGCTGGGATGTTCCGATAAAAAAACCCGGCTTACGGTGTGGTCCGACAAAAAAGATATCCCGGGCATCACCATCGGGGACCATGTGCTCATTTCTCCGGGGGTGCGCATCAGTGCGGCCTGCAGCATCAGTATCAAGGATTCCTGCATGCTGGCCAGCCATGCCTATATCACGGATTCTGACTGGCACGGTATCTATGACCGGTCATTACCGCCGACAGAGACCAGCCATGTTGTCCTGGAAGAAAATGTATGGATCGGGGATTCCGCCATTGTGTGCAAAGGGGTCACCATTGGTGAAAACAGCATCATCGGTGCCGGCAGCGTGGTGACCGCAGACATTCCCGCCAATGTCATTGCAGCGGGAAATCCCGCCAGAATTGTCCGCAGTCTGGACCCGGACGAACAAATCATCACCCGCAAAGACCGGTACAGGGATACACAAAAAACCTCCCGGTTTCTGGAAGCAGCTGAGCAGGAAAGCCTGGCCGGAAATACCTTCTGGGGGTGGCTCCGGTCCTGGATTTTTCCGGGAAAACCCGGTGTATGATTCAGTCCGTACCCAGGGTTGCCAGGATGGCAGAGACCTGTTCCAGACACAGGGCGATTTTTTCCACATCAAAGGCCTGGGTGTGCTGGTGCAGCTGGCGGCCGAATTCTTGAAAAGATGCAAGGTCAAACTGCCGGCCCATGTCCATGATGTCTTCGGCAATGTCCCGGGCATCTGATATTTTCATGCCTTCACGCATATCCGGCAGAAGCGGCATAATCCGGTCTTTGATCAGGGGCAGCAGATCCGGGTGCTGAACCAGGGCCTGGCGGAAATCAGACCAGGAAAGATCTGACACAGCTTCCGCTGTTTCAGCGTATTTCCATAAAGCGCCGGGTTCAGGCTTTTCTGCAGATCCGGATGCATCCGACCCTTTTTCGGCCCTGCTGACAGCCGTGCCCGGCAGAATAATTTCAAAGACACTGCCCTCATGGGGCCGGCTGTCAACCCTGATCCGGCCATCCATCAACTCCACAAGCCGCTTGCTGATACCCAGACCCAGGCCGGTACCGCCGTATTGTCTGCTGATATCGGCATTTTCCTGTTCAAAGGGCTCAAAAATCAGTTCCTGCTTGTCCTTTGGTATGCCCATACCCGTATCCTGGACCTGGATCGCCAGATCCAGGGTTTCAGAAGAAGGCCTGTCAATAATCCGGGCAGAAAGTCTGATATGGCCTTTTTGGGTAAATTTGACGGCATTTTCCACCAGATTGGTGACCACCTGGCGCAGGCGGATATCGTCCAGACGCAGGTAATCAGGCATGTCAGCGTCAACCTGAATAAAAAACTGCAGTTTTTTTTGTTCCAGTTTGACCTTGAAAAGGTGATGTATTTCATTGAACAGGGTATGCAGACTGACCGATGCTTTTTTGATGTCCAGCTTTCCGGCCTGGATTTTGGACAGATCCAGAATATTGGAAACCAGTTCCATCAGGTTGCCGCCGGCAGTGGCAATGGCCTGGATATAGCTTTTCTGCTCATCATCCCTGGCCGTGGAAAACAACACTTCACTGAAGCCCAGCACTGAATTCAACGGGGTCCTGATTTCATGGCTTACATTGGCCAGAAATTCGCTTTTTGCCTGGTTGGCTTTTTCCAGCTCCATTTCCTTTTGTTTTCTCACCAGGACTTCGGTATTCAATGCCTGGTTCAGCAGTGTCAGATTCCGGGTGCGCTCCTCCACCCGTTTTTCCAGTTCCTGGTGGGACCGCTGCAGTGCCTGTTCCACCATTTTGCGCTTGGTTATATTTCTTGCATTGATGACCACACCCTGGATGGCGGGATGGTCCAGCAGGTTGTTGCTGATGGATTCCAGGGTGCAGTAATAGTTATCCCGGTGTTTAAACCGCTGTTCCGCCGGAGTTTCCGACATTTGTAAAGTTTTCTGTACCCGTTTTTGAAACCGGTCATTTACCTGGTCCTGGTCTTCAGGATGAAGATAATCAAAAGAGCTGGCACCTAAGAGCTGGTCTGATGTATATCCAAGGACTCTGCTGGTAGAAGGGCTTACATACCGAAAATTGCCCCGGGCATCCAGAATCCAGATCAGATCCCCGGCATTTTCGATCAGCGCACGGAAATGCTCTTCACTGTACTGCAGGGCAGTAAGGGTTTCCTTGAGCCGGAAGGCCATTTTGTTGAACTCTTTTGCCAGGTGCCCGAACTCATCATTGGACTGCACAGGGATGCGGGTGTCCAGCTCGCCGTTGCCGATTTTTTCCGCACCCTGGACCAGGTCTTTTAACGGGCGGGTCAGACCGCGGGTCAGACGCATCAGGGCCAGGGAGACAACAAAAGCGGCAAACACGCCTATGGCATACAGATACGGCCGCATACGGCTGGCAACACCATAGACCTCCTCCATGGGATCCACGGCCAGAATATACCAGTCCCAGGGCTGAAAATAGGCAAACCGGGCAAGGCTGTCTTCCTGGTGCATATCCAGCATCAGACGGTCGGTATTGTTCTGCAGGTCCTGAAACCATCTGTCTTTGCTCACATCTGTATTCACCATATATCTACTGGGATGAAAGACGATGGTGCCTGTGGTGTCCACCCCAAAGATATATCCCAGTTCCCCCACGCCGATGTTGGCAATTTCCTCGGCAGCATCCATCTGGGCCTTGATAACACTGGCGGAAATGGCGGCCAGGCCGTATTCGTTGAGCATCTGTTCCTGGGAGGTGACAATAACCATGGCTTCAGACAGCCGGGTGTCCAGCCAGGTTTCACCAAGATCCACAAGGGCGGTACGGGAAAAATAATAGGCTGTTCCCACAATGGTGAACAAAAAAACAATCATCAAAGGAAGGGTGGTCAACAGTATCTTGGTGTATGTATTCATATGTGATAATCACTATACAGTAAAATTGATGATAAGCAAAATATCCAGATATTTAAATTTTTTGCAAATAAAAATTTGATGATTACCATATTCATCAGTTTCATATGAAAACAAAAGCCTGCTATCCAGGTGTTATATGAAAGTATTTTGGTATTAAGTATTACACTCATACCTGAGGGCTGAAGGCTTTCATCATTTGTTGTGCCCCACAGGGTATGGCCGTTACTAAACAAACAGGAGATATATATGGCCAGAAAAACAGTTACCCTGCCCGTAACCGGCATGAGCTGCGCCAATTGTGCCGCCAATATCGATAAAACACTGGCCGGGATGGACGGTATTGATGAGGCCGGCGCCAGTTTTGCCTCGGAAGGGGTAAAAATATCCTTTGATTCCGACCGTACAGACCTTAAAAAGATTGTAAAAAAAATTCAGGACCTGGGGTTTGATGTACCCACAGCTTCGGCAGAAGTACCGGTGACCGGCATGAGCTGCGCCAATTGTGCTGCCAATATAGAACGCACCCTTAATGAGCAGACCCAGGGGGTGGTGGAGGCATCTGTAAATTTTGCCTCGGAACGGGTCCGTATCCAATATATCCCGTCTGTGGTATCCCTGGATGACATGGGAAAAATAATCAAAGACCTGGGCTTTGAATTGATTGTGGCTGATGAGGACGCTGATGCCGCCGACGTGGAGGAGATTGCCAGAAACAGGGAAATCAGGGACCAGACCAGAAAATTTGTCATTGGTGCAGCCTTTGCCCTGCCTTTGTTCATTTTGAGCATGTCCAGGGATTTCGGTCTGACCGGGGCCTGGAGCCATGCACCTGCCGTGAACTGGCTGTTTTTGCTTCTGGCCACCCCGGTACAGTTCTATACGGGAATGGATTACTACATCGGTGCTTATAAAGCCTTGAAAAACCGGTCCGCAAACATGGATGTCCTCATTGCGTTAGGATCGTCCGTGGCCTATTTTTATTCTCTGGCCATTCTGCTGGTGCCGGTTTTGACAGGACATGTGTATTTTGAAACCGCAGCCGTGATTATTGTGCTGATAAAATTCGGCAAACTGCTGGAAGCCAGAACCAAAGGAAAAACCGGGGGTGCCATTAAAAAACTCATGGGCCTGACCCCCAGAACCGCCACCCGCATTGAGAACGGCGAAAAAATCGAAGTATCCATTGCCAGTGTGCAGCAGGGAGATGTGCTGCTCATCCGTCCGGGAGAGCGGATTCCCGTGGACGGGCAGGTAATCCAGGGACGTTCGAGTGTGGATGAATCCATGCTCACCGGAGAGCCGATCCCTGTGGAAAAAACTGTGGACGATACGGTAACCGGCGGCACGGTGAACAATGACGGCCTGCTGCAGATAACCGCCACCCGGGTGGGAAAAGATACCGTTCTGGCCCAGATTATCCGCATGGTCCAGGAGGCCCAGGGGAGCAAAGCCCCGATCCAGGCCATGGCAGACCGGGTGGCAGCCGTGTTTGTTCCTGCCGTTATCATCATTGCCCTTATAACGTTCAGTATCTGGTGGACGGTTACCGGTGAATTTGTTCCCTCCATGATACGCATGGTGGCGGTGCTGGTCATTGCCTGTCCCTGTGCGCTGGGACTGGCCACCCCCACAGCCATCATGGCAGGTACGGGCAAGGGTGCTGAAAACGGGATTCTGTTCAAGCGCAGCCAGGCCCTGGAAACCGCAGCCAGGCTCACCACCATTGTCCTGGACAAGACCGGGACCATCACCATGGGCAGGCCGGATGTAACCGATCTGGTGCCTGCTTCCGACGATGGGCTGTCCCAAGAAGACCTGCTGGTACTGGCAGCCTCTCTGGAGCAGGGATCTGAACATCCCCTGGGCAGGGCCGTGGTGGAACATGCCGTGCAAAAAGGCCTGGATCTGACAGATCCGGAAGAGTTCTCCTCCCACAGCGGAGACGGGGTCTCGGGCATCATATCCGGCCGTACCCTGCGGCTGGGCAAACCCGGCTGGTTTGACCCCCAGGTGACCGAGGCCATGGACAGCCGGATCAGCCGGCTGCAGGACCAGGGCAAAACCGTGATGGTACTGGCGGAAAACGACCAGGTCCTGGGACTTGTCTGTGTGTCAGACGTGGTCAAGCCCGAGTCAAAACAGGCCATTGCCGCACTGCAGAAAGAAGGGCTGCGGGTGGTCATGCTCACCGGAGACAATGCAGCCACGGCCCGGGCCATTGGTGCCCAGGTGGGGGTGGATGATATTGCCGCTGAGGTCCGGCCCGAAGAAAAGGCGGATAAGATTGATGAGATAGGCAGCACCAGCAGATGGGTGGGCATGGTGGGGGACGGCATCAATGACGCCCCTGCCCTGGCCAAAGCAGATGTGGGGTTTGCCATCGGCACAGGCACGGATATAGCCATTGAAACAGGGGATGTGATCCTGTCTTCGGGAAAGCTCACCGGCATTCCCCTGGCCATCACCATCAGCCGCCGCACCATCGGCACCATCCGCCAGAACCTGTTTCTGGCGTTTATCTATAATATTGTGCTCATTCCGGTGGCAGCAGGCGTACTCGCTCCCTTTGACATGTTTCCGCAGTTTCTGCGCCAGCTGCATCCCATTCTGGCGGCCCTTGCCATGGCAGCCTCCAGTATCTCGGTGGTGAGCAACAGCCTGCGGCTGTATTCAGCAGACATCTCCCGCAGACAAGAGGGATAGCTTTTAGCTGTTAGCTGTTAGCCGGTAGTTAGCAACAGGGAAAATTGGTAATTGTTACGGGAAGCTGAAAACTGCGTACTGACGGCTGACAGCTTTCAAATAAATAAGGAGAAAAAAAATGACACAAGAACCCGTGCTGGAAATATTTTCCGACTATGTCTGACCCTGGTGCTATTTCATTACCGGGCGTATTGAAAAACTGCAGAACAACTTTGATATCCAGATCATCTGGCGGGCCTTTCCTTTGCATCCGGATACCCCAAAAGAGGGCATTTCCCTGGAAGAGCTGTTTCAAAAGAAAAAAATGGATGTGGATGTGGACCGGGTCATGGCCCATCTGAAGAAAACCGCTGCTGCCGAAGGCCTTGCCATGGGGGACCGGCGCAAGACCTACAACAGCCGCCTGGCCCAGGAAGCAGGGTTATGGGCCCAGAGCCTGGGAAAAGGCCATGCCTTTCACACCGCAGCTTTCCACGCCTATTTTGTGGAAGGCAGAAACATTGCCCGCAAAGAAGTGGTCCTGGACCTGATTGGTGCCGCAGGCCTGGATCGGGCTGCCGGAGAAAAGGTCATTGATGAACGAACGTTTTCCGGGGCTGTGGATGCAGACTGGGCCTTGTCCAGACAAAAGCAGGTCACTGCCGTGCCCACCTTTATCATGGGCCTGGAAAAACTGGTGGGTGCCCAGCCGTATGCGGTCCTGGAAAAAATGGTTTCCCGGAACACGGGATAAGGACCTTCTTTGTTTTGCAGAACAAACGGCACACACCAAAGCCAATTGTGAAAACCGCCGGGATCTGGTAAAAAACACCATGACCTTTACACTCACAGATATCATGGATCTGGATTACCTGCTGGCTTTAGATGAACAGGCTGATACCCCGGAACACACCCGGATGGTTGCCGCCAGGGACCGGGACATCTTCTGCCAGCTGGATACGGCAGACCTGTCTGACAAAGACCTGATCATGTCCTGGCTGGCCTACAGAAAACTGGTGTTTTTTGACCAGACCGGCCAAAAAGGACAGTGGCAGCTGCCGGGAAAGATTTTTTCCCTGCTGTACCGCTGGATGGCCTGGGCCCTGATCCTGCTCGGGGGAATGACCGGCATGGGAATGGCTTATGCATTTCTGGCATACCATGGGGTGCGCCCTGTGAATGTCACCCTGTTTTTTACGGTCTTTGTTCTTTTGCCGGCTGTATTGTTCCTCTGCACCCTGGCAGGACTTGTCCTCCGCCGGTACGGCCTGTTCAGATCAGGTCCCGGGTTTGTTTTCACCCTGGTGTCGGGTTTTTTATTCAAGGTACTGCCCAGGTTTGTGGAGCGGTCTGTGAAAAAAACCGGCAGATTACCAGGGAGTGCAGGTAAAGCCAGCCTGGATACGGCCCTTTATTTCATCCGCACCAGAAAGCAGGAATACGGATTTCTTTTTTTCTGGCCCCTGGTAATCCTGCTGTCCCTGTCTGCCCTCTTTTTTTCCTTTGGCGCGCTGGGGGCCACCTTGTTCCGGGTGGCTGTCACTGACGTGGCTTTTGGCTGGCAGTCCACTGTAATTTCCACCCCGGCTTTTGTGCATGAACTTGTGTCCCTGGTAGCTTTTCCCTGGGCCGCATGGGTGCCGGACCATTTGGCCGGACCGACTCCGGAGCAGATTGAAGGCTCCAGGATCCTGCTCAAACAGGGTATGGCTTCTCTGGCCACAGAAGATCTGGTTTCCTGGTGGCCGTTTTTGTGCTTTGGCATGGTTTTTTATGCCATTGTTCCCAGGCTGTTTTTGATTCTGGCTGCCAGATATGCCCAGAAATCCCTGCTGGAACAATATGATTTTCATCAGCCCCGTTTCCGGCGCCTGGTTGTACGCATGAAATCCCCGGTCATGGATATCAGGTTCAAAGAACAGCCGGTGAACAAATCAGAGCGGTCAACCGCGCAACATGACGGGCAGACCTTTTCCGGCACCGGCCCAGGCCCTGCTTCCCCGGCACAGGCGTGCATAAAACAGCCTTCCCGGACGGCAGATACAGCAGAAAAAAACACCCGGATCCGCACCGGTAAAAATGACCATACAGGTGTGGGGGCACCCACACCGGCTGCAGTGCTTGTTCCGGCATCCATTTGGGATGACAATGCCCGGGACCGCATCCGGCTGCTGATCCGGCAGCAGTTTTTACTGGATGTGCAGGCGGTGATCCCTGTTGATCTGGACCCTGAAACAGATGCTGCTGTACTGCAGCAAAAGATTCCTGCAGGGGCGGATCCCATAATTTTCCTCCAGGAGGTGTGGCAGCCTCCCATACGGGGACTGCTGCATTATCTGGTCCAGCTCAAGCAGGGGGTGCTGGCAGATAAAAACCTGTGGGTCCTGCTGACCCAGGCACCGGAAGACAAGCACCTGGCCGTGCCGGTTGATGATGCGGATTTTTCCGTATGGCAGACCAGCATCACCCGGCTGGGCAGACCGGATATGCTGGTGGAAAGGATACGGCCATGACCGCAGACCGGATGGCAGCCCCCGGCCCCGGGACCGTGCCGGAATTTGCCGTACTGGGGCACCCCAATGAAGGCAAATCCGCTGTGGTGTCCACCCTTACCGAAGATGACCAGATCCGGGTCAGCCCGTTTCCCGGAGAAACAACCGTGTGCCGGACCTATACCGTTAAAATAGACGGCCGGGATATCATCCGGTTTGTGGACACCCCGGGTTTCCAGGTGCCCCGGCAGACCCTGGCCTGGTTCAGATCCTATCAGGGCGATCCCGGCCGTATCCTGGACCACTTTATCCAGGCCCACACATCTGACCCGTTTTTTGCTGATGAATGTGAACTTTTCGCGCCAGTGGCAAAGGGGGCCGGTATTATTTATGTGGTGAACGGATCCAGGCCGGTGCGGGCAGATGATCTGGCGGAAATGGAGATCCTGCGGCTCACGGGCAGGCCCCGCATGGCCATAATAAACGCCAAAAATATGGAAAAAGACTATACCAGAGACTGGCGCCAGGAATTTGGCAGGTATTTTAATGCGGTCCGGGTATTCAATGCCAACACAGCCGGTTTTTATGAACGGATCCGCATGCTGGAAAGTCTGAAATCCATTGATCAGGAATGGGAACCCGCACTGATCCGGGTAATCCAGGCCTTTGAGCAGGAATGGGAAAAACGCAACCGCCTGGCCTGTGCCTATATCTGCCATGCCATAGAAAAAAGCCTTACCTTTTCCGTCTCCCGGGGACTGGATGACGTCGTCGATCCGGTCATGGCAAAAGAAAACCTGTCCGCAACCTACAAAAAAAACCTGCGTGATATAGAAAAGGCTCTGTTTCATCATATCCGGTCCTTGTTCAAACACAAGGAGTATGAGGTGTACCTGCCGGAATATTCCGTGCTCCAGCATGACCTGTTTGCCCGGAAGACCTGGGATTTGCTGGGACTCACCAGAAAACAGCTGGCAGCTGCCGGGGCCCTGGTGGGGGGCACCATGGGGGTGATGGTGGACACGGCTGCCCATGGTCTGGGTTTCGGCATGTTCACGGCCATCGGGGGCATCCTGGGGGCGGGTTCCGCTGTGATGGGCGGCAGACGCATGGCAGAACACAGCCCCGCCGGAATCCGCCTGGGCGGGGACCGGCTCCAGGTGGGCCCCAATAAGAATCTGCAGTTTCTGTATATTCTGCTGGACCGTGCCCTGATCTACTATACCCATATCATTTCCCGGGCCCACGGCCGGCGGGATATGAAAAATTTTCGGCCAGGCCACTCAGACAAGGAAAAAAAGCTGGGGTTTTCCACCCGCATGACCCCTGGCCAGCGCCAGATATGCGCCCGGTATTTCAAGGCTGTCACCGGCCGCAAACTGGTCCGGGACAAAAAAGCAGCCCTGGCCTTTGCCGTGCTGGTGCAGACTTTGCTGGAAGAGATCGCAGACCAGACAGACAAGAATGGCCAGCCGTAAGCTGGAGTCCGGGCAGCCAAGCCAGACTCAGGGCCATCCCATGCAGCCATATTCTGTTCAGCAGCTCGATACCCGCCCCCTGGGGGTGCCAAGACCGGCCCGAGATCGTCATCTGACGATCCTGTCGTACGGCACTCCCAAAGGGCTATGACAATATATGCGGCGCTGTATCTCCATGCGCGTACTCTGGCCGGACGAAAAAATTATGTACATATGCAGTGACCTGGCCTATATTTATTTTTTTGCATGTGGTTAATTACGGACCTGTCACCTGTTAAAATAAGGATATGCCGATCCATGTTATCTCATCTGTTCAGCCCCATCAGGATAAAAGACCTTACCATAAAAAACCGGCTGATGATGTCTGCCATGAGCATCAATTTCGGGGTGGATGCCCACTGCCATGTGACGGATCAGCTCATTGCCTATTTTGTGGCGCGGGCCAGAGGCGGTGCCGGCATGATGCTGGTGGGGGGCGGCAGTGTCCACCCCGGGGGCCAGGAACTGCCCGACCTTCCCCAGATGTATGACGATACCTGTATTCCTGCTTTGCAGCGCATGGTGCAGCAGGTCAAACCCTACGGCACGGCCTTCGGGGTCCAGCTCATGCACGGGGGCCGCCAGTCTTATCTGCCTGAAAAAGTGGCGCCCTCCGCTATCCCTGCTCCGGCAGTGGTCAAAGGAGCGGTGCGGGCCCTTGAGATAGGTGAAATAAAGGATCTGGCCGGATGTTTTGGGGATGCCGCCCGGCGGTGCCGGGAAGCAGGATTTGATTTCATCGAGATCCATGGGGCCCACGGGTATTTGATCAACCAGTTCATGTCCCCCAATGCCAACATCCGCACCGACCAGTACGGCGGCAGCTTTAAAAACCGCACCCGGTTTCTGTTTGAGATACTGGAAGATATCCAGGCAAAGGCGGGCAGCGATTTTCCCGTGGGCCTGCGCATCAACGGCAATGACTATATGAAAAACGGGTGGGACCTGGCAGACACCCTCAGACTGGCACCGCTGCTGGCAGGTGCCGGGGCGGCATACCTGCATGTGTCTGCCGGGGTGTACGGCTCCACCGAGCTGACCATTCCGTCCATGTATACCCCCCAGGGCTGTTTTGTGCACCTGGCGGAAGCTGTGAAAAAAGCAGTGGACATTCCGGTGATCACGGTGGGGCGGATAAAGGACCCGGCCCATGCAGACCGGATTATTAAAACCGGACAGGCAGATATGGTGGCCCTGGGCAGATCCTTTCTGGCAGATCCTTATTATCCGGAAAAGGCCCGAACCGGCAGGATTGATGAGATACGGCCCTGTGTGGGGTGCTGCCTGGGATGCATCCACGCGGTGCTGGCCAAGGAACCGGGGGGCTGTGTGGTGAACCCGGATGTGGGCAGGGAATACCAGGTTGCAGCTCGAACCAGATCCGGGAAAAAAGCAAAAATTCTGGTGGCAGGGGCCGGTGCGGCCGGTCTGGCAGCGGCCAGGCAGTTTGCCCTTGCCGGCCATGCGGTCCTGGTGTGTGAGCAGGGCCCGGCATCCGGCGGCCTGCTGGACCTGGCGGCCAAAGCCCCGGGACGGGAGGAGCTGGGAGATATCCTGAAGTTTTTTACCCGGGAACTGGCCCGCCTCAATGTGCCGGTGCAGTATGATACCCCTTTGTCCAGGCAGATTTTAGAAAAACACACCCCGGACCATGTGGTGCTTGCCACAGGATCTTTGCCGGAAATGCCCGTGATAAAGGGGCTTTTTACCACCAGCATGTCCCTGGTCACCAATGTGGACCTGCTCACGGGAAAAGAGACGGCCGGCAGCCGGGTGATTGTGCTGGGGGGCGGCATGGCCGGACTGGTGGTGGCGGATTTTCTGGCAGACCAAAAAAAAACCGTGGTGGTGCTGAACCGCAGAAAAAGTTTTGCCGAGGAGATGTCCTCCAATGACCGGTATTATTTGAGAGAGCGCCTGAAAAAAGGCGGGGCCACCCTCTATAAAAAAGTGGCTGTCCAGGCATTTACCCCGGACGGGGTACAGTTTACATCCAATGGCGAAAAGCAGGTGCTCCAGGGCTTTGACACGGTGGTGATATCTGAAAAACACCAGGCAGTGCGGGATGCGAAAATTCTGGAAAAAGACGCATCCGCCCGGTTTCACCTGATCGGGGATGCAAAATCCCCCAGACATCTGATGTACTGCATCAGTGAGGCTGAGGAACTGGCCCTTTCCCTGTGACCTGTCCTGCTTCCGGCAGCAGGGAACAGGGCCAGAAAGGATATAATAATTCAGGCAGGATGCAGCCGTTCTGGTTATTGCTGTTTTCCCGGCATCAGGGGGCCATTGAAAGCTGCACCGGCAGGCTGGACACCACATTGAATTTGTACTTATCACTGCGGTAGGTGCAGTAGCATACCTCAATGGGGCGGTTGATATCATCATACAGGACCCATTCCAGAAAAATACAGGGCTGGGGTGAATCAAACCCGAAGGTCTGGGTTTCAAAGGGGTTGGAGGATACAGCAGAAAAGGTCTGGTCTGCATGGTGCAGGCGCAGGTTGAATTTTTCCCGGTAAATCGGGTACATACCCATACTCAGATCCATGTCCAGCACGCGCTTGAACGGTTCGTAGGGCAGATAGGTTCCCTGGATCAGGGCAGGTTCTTCATCAGCAAAAAATGTCCGCAGTATGTAAATGACCCGCAGATCACCGGACAATTGCAGGGGCCCTGCAATTTTTGCATCCGCCTGAATGATCTCCACCCGGTTCACCTTGAATGCGGGCTGACTGCCGCTGCGGCGGATATCATTGAAAAACCCGCTGATGGTATTCAGGCTGAAAATAAAATTCTTGTTGTTTTCAGCGGCAACAAAAGAGCCTTTGCCACGGGTCCTGGTGATGACCCCTTCCACCACCAGTCGGTGGAGGGCTTTGCGCACCGTCATGCGGGTGACCCCGAACTGATGGGCCAAAGCAGTTTCCGTGGGGATCTGGTTGCCGGTTTTAAGGGTACCGGCCTGCAGCTGTTCCTGGAACCAGTGATAGATTTGTATATACTTTGGCTGGGTATTTCCATTGGGGGTTTTCATTTATTTATGTTCCAAATACTATATGTAAGCGATTAAATACCAGATTGCTTATGCCATGAAGTCATAAAAAAAACAATAATTTATTGTGGTTATAAAAAAATCAAAAAAACATCTTGACAATCTGCTGCGGATTCAATTACAGGTTAAATATCAAATGTATATACAAAGCATCGTATATACCACACAGTGTTGCCACATTACATTATAAGGAGGGAACATGTCCACGCCAAACATGCAGTTTTCAAAAATCCGGCTTTCCCGCCGCTCTTTTTTAAAGGCCTCTGCCGCATCCGCAGGCTGGCTGATGCTTCCCGGTCTGGGGATGCACCCGTCCTGGGCCCAGGACACCCGGATACTGCGGGTGCGCGATTACGGCGATCCCCAGTCTCTGGATCCCGGCATCTCATCCAATCTTTATGAGGAACATGTCAATGCCGCCGTGCACAACAAGCTGATTGCCTACAAGCCCGGAAAAAAATGGACGTGGCAGCTGGAAGCGGCCCAGTCCATCGAACAGACGGATCCCACCCACATCAAATTTGTGTTAAAGCCCGGCATCACGTTTACCAACGGATTCGGCGAAATGACAGCCGAAGATGTGAAATTTTCCTATGAGCGCATCATCGACCCGGAACTTAAATCCCCCATCAAAGGGGACTGGGCCACTTTGAAATCAGTGGATGTCACTGATAAATATTCCGGGGTCATCGTGCTCAGCAAGCCCTTCCAGCCGTTATGGATGACCACCCTCCCCTATATGGGGGGCAATATTGTTTCCAAAAAAGCCACCCTGGCAGCCGGGGGGAAATTTTCCGCCATGCCCCCGTGTTTTTCCGGGCCCTATATAATCAAGGAACGGGAGCCCAAACAGCGCACTGTTCTGGCCCGCAACCCGGAATGGAAAGGGGAGCCGGCAGGTTTTGACGAAATCCATATTTTCCCCATTGACGATGAGAAAACCGCGGAAATGGGATTTGAGGCAGGGGATCTGGATTACACCCGCATCAGCATGAGTTCCTATAAAAATCTAAAAAACAAACCCCCTGAAAACAGTGTGGTGGAAAAATACCCCTCCCTGTATTATGTGTGGCTGGGCATGAATATGGAACACCCCAAGCTGTCTGATGAACGGGTGCGCAGGGCAGTGCAGTATGCCGTGGATATCCCCTCCATCCTGGAAGCTGCCTATGACGGGGTGGCAGAACCGGCCACAGGGTATGTGCCGCCGGGACTGGTGGGCCACCGGCCCGATACCCTGGTGCCTTTTAAAGCGGATTTTGCAAAAGCCAAAGCCCTGCTCGCGGAAGCCGGGTATCCCGACGGCATTGACCTGGATCTGGAAGTACGCAACAAAGCGGTCTATATCGCTGCCGGCCAGGTGATCCAGGCGGTGGCAGCCCAGGCCGGCATCCGGATGACCATGAATCTGCACGATTCCGGCTCCTTCTGGTCCCTGGGGGATGAAAGCAAGGGAGACCGCTGGAAAAAACTGCAGCTGGTGCTGAACCGGTTTTCCTCAGCCCCTGATCCCCACTATGCAGCCCAGTGGTTCACCAGAGAACAGGTGGGGGTATGGAACTGGGAGCGGTTCAAAAATCCGGAATATAACCGGTTGTATGAACAGGCCCTGGCTGAAGGGGATAAAGACAAACGCGACCGGATGTACCAGCGGATGCAGGAATTGATGGAAGCTTCCGGGGCCTACCGTTTCATCACCCATGAAGCGGTGCCTGTTATTTACACGGACAGGATTATTCCGGCATTGCGGCCGGATGGCATGCCGCTTTTGCGCTATTTTACAACCGCCTGATGCAGGCCGGGAAAAAACCATGCTGTTTTATCTGTTAAAACGTGTCGGTCTGGCTGTGGTGATTGTGGTGGTGGCGGTGGTGCTTTTGTACTCCATGATCCATGTCGTACCCGGGGACCCGGCCAGTGTGATCCTGGGACCCCGGGCCACGCCGGAAATGAAGCAGGAACTCTATGAACGCATGGGCCTGGACCGCCCCTTTGTGGTGCAGGTGGTCAGTTTTCTGGGCAAGGTGGCCAGAGGAAATCTGGGCATGGATTTTTTTTCCCAGAGACCGGTGGCCCAGATCGTGTTCAAGCAACTGGATGAAACCCTGGTGCTTGTTCTGGCAAGTATCGGCTGGGCCATGCTCCTGGGCATTCCATTGGGGTGCTATTCCGCAGTTTTCAGAAATACGTTTTCAGACAAACTGGTGGGATTTTTTTCCATCGGGGTGATTGCCGTGCCCTCATTTGTGGTGGCTTTGTATTCTCTGCTGCTTTTTGCGGTCACTTTGAAATGGCTGCCCGCCATCGGGGCAGGGGAGTCCGGCCAGTATATGGACCAGCTGCAGCACCTGATTCTGCCCGCATTTGCCATCGGACTGGGATGGGTGGGTTATATTGCCCGGCTGGTGCGGGCCTCCATGCTCGAGGTGCTCAATGAAAACCATATCCGCCGGGCCCGGGCCTTTGGCCTGCCGGAACATGTGATTGTGTTCCAGTATGCGTTGAAACTGGCCATCCTTCCTACGGTCACTTTGCTGGGAACCGGTATCGGGCGGCTGATTTCCTCTGCCGTGTTTGCCGAGATCGTGTTTGCCCGGCCCGGGATCGGCAAATTGATTTTTGATTCCGTGGTATCGCGGAACTATCCCCTGGTCATGGGAGCGGTGCTGGTTTCCACGGTATTGTTTGTGCTGAGCACCACCATCTCTGATTCCATTAATGCCATGCTGGACCCACGGGTTCGGGAGCGGTTGTAAATGAACTGGACAAAACAATTTTTTACCCGTCTGTATCACGAGCCCATGGGATTTTTCGGAATGATTCTTGTGGCCCTGGTTATTTTAAGCGCCCTGTTCGCCCCGTTTCTCACCACCCATGATCACAATGCCCTGGATATCGCCAACCGCCTGGCCGGGCCGTCTGCAGAGCACTGGATGGGCACGGACCAGCTGGGCAGGGATGTGTTTTCCCGGGTGGTGATGGGGTCCCGCATTGCCGTATGGGTGGCCCTGGTTACGGTTTCCATGTCCCTTGGCATCGGGCTTGTGCTGGGCATGATGGCAGGATACGGCCCCAAATGGCTGGATGCCGCACTTTTGCTTTTGTTTGATACATTGCGGTCCTTTCCCACCATCATGTTTGCCCTGGCCCTGGTGACGGTGTTCGGTCCCAGCCTCCAGACAGTCATCATTGTCATCGTTGCCACCACTTTTCCGGTGTACGGCCGGATGGTGCGGACCCAGACCCAGGCTCTGGGCAACAACGAATTCATTGTGGCGGAAGAAGCCATGGGCGCCGGTATGATCCGGATTCTGGGCATTCACATTCTGCCCAATATCATCGGCCCGTTGTTCATTGTGGCCAGCATGGATATCCCTGTGGTGGTGACCATTGAGGCGGGGTTGAGTTTTCTGGGGGTGGGTGTCCGGCCCCCCACCCCCAGCTGGGGATCCATACTCAATGACGGGTATGCCTATATCCGAAACACCCCGTGGATCATTATTTTCGGGGGGCTCCCCCTGATTGTCACCACCCTTGGGTTTACCTTTCTGGGGGAATCTTTGCGGGATATTTTTGACCCCAAACTGCGCAGGGATCTGTAATGGCTGAACCTGTTCTGGACATACGCAATCTGTCTGTCAATTATTTTACCCCCCGGGGAACCGTGCAGGCCCTGCGCCGCATCAATCTGCAGGTGCCCTCTGCAAAAGTGGTGGGACTGGTGGGAGAAAGCGGGTGCGGCAAATCCACATTGATTTCCGCGGTTATCCGCCTGATGGCGGAAAATGCCCGGGTGGCGGCAGGAGAGATCCGGTTTCTGGGAAAGGACATGCACCATCTGTCGCCCCGGGATCTGCAGGGTATCAGGGGCCGGCACATGTCCATGGTGTTTCAGGACCCCATGACTGCGCTCAATCCGGTATTCACCATCGGCCGGCAGATGAAGGATATCCAGTACCGGGATGCCGTCTCCGGAAAAGAAAAACTGAAGCGGGCGGCAGACATGCTGTCTCTGGTGGGGATTCCGGATGCGGTTTCCCGGCTGGATAACTATCCCCACCATTTTTCAGGGGGCATGCGCCAGCGGATCACCATTGCCATGGCCCTGCTTGTCCAGCCCAAACTGCTCATTGCCGATGAACCCACCACTGCCCTGGATGCCACACTGGAAGTACAGATTATCCGGCTGCTCAAGGATCTGCAGGCGGATTTTCAATGTGCTATCCTGTTCATTTCCCACCACTTGAATGTGATTGCGGAACTGTGTGATTTTGTTGGGGTGATGTATGCAGGCGAGCTGGTGGAAAAAGGCAGTGTGCGCGACATTTTTCACAGGCCGGGGCATCCTTATACCAAGGCCCTGCTGGAATGCGACCCATCGGTGATTGCAGAACCCACCCGTTTTTTACCCACCATTCCCGGGGAGATCCCCAGTCTTATTGATCTGCCGGAAGGCTGCATTTTTCATGACCGCTGTCCCCGGGCAGCTCAGGTGTGCCAAAAAACACCGCCGCCGGAAGTCAGCCTTGCAGCCCACCATACAGCAGCCTGTCATTGTCTGGAGGTATAATGGATCCCTTACTGGAAGTTGCGCATCTGCGGGTACGGTTCAAAACCAAAAGCGCTGTAAAAGCCCTTATTGAAAAGGATGATGATCCCTATATCGATGGGGTGATGGGGGTCAGCTTTGCCATTGAACCGGGCCAGACCTACGGCCTGGTAGGGGAAAGCGGATCCGGAAAAACCACGGTGGCCCGGGCTGTCATGGGACTTTTACCGGTGCATTCCGGTGCCATCCGTTTTAACGGAAAAAATCTGGTGGGACTTTCCCGGGACCGGATCAAGCCGTTCCGCAGAGATATTGCACTGATGTTTCAGGACCCGGCCGGATCATTGAGCCCCCGGCTCAAAATCCGGTCTATTCTGGCGGAACCTTTCCGCATTCATGACATGATGCCCGAAAACCTGTCCGTTGAAATTGCCCGGCTGCTGAAAATGGTCAATCTTTCCCCGTCCATGGGAGACCTGTACCCCCACCAGCTCAGCGGGGGCCAGGCCAGGCGGGTGGGGGTGGCCCGGGCCCTGGCCCTGTCTCCGAAACTGATCATCGCTGATGAACCCACAGCAGGCCTTGATGTGTCTGTACAGGGGGAAATCCTCAACCTCATGGCCCGGCTGCAGCATGATATGGGATTGAGCTTTCTGATCATTACCCACAACCTGGCTGTGGTGCGTCATGTGAGCGATCATGTGGCCATCATGTACCTGGGGCGGTTTCTGGAACAGGGACCCACCCAGAGGGTCTTTCATCAGATGCGGCATCCCTATACCCAGGCCCTGCTGTCTGCCCATGCAAGCCCTGATCCGGATGCGGTGCACCACCGCATATCCATCTCCGGCGAAATCCCGGGCCTTGTTTCCCGGCCCCGGGGGTGTGAATTTCACACCCGGTGTCCCCGGGTGCAGGAAAAGTGCCGCCGGCAGTTTCCCGATAAGGCAGAGACCGGCAAAGATCACCAGTATTACTGCCACTATCCATTATCTGTCCCTGAAAACTGATACGTTTGGTTAAACATTTTTTGCAAGGATACGTTTATCATGCACTTTAATACGCTGCTTGAACAATCTGAACCCATCTGCTTTCCCCCCCTGGACGGTGTCCGCCGCTTTCGAAACCTGATGATCCCCATGCGTGATACCGTGCAGCTGGCAGCAGATATTTACCTGCCGGATAACCAGGCCCCGGATGCCGCCTTTCCGGTTGTCATGGAGTACATTCCCTATAGAAAAGACCAGGTGGACCTGGCAGCACGCCCGTTTTACGGGTACCTTGCCCGGCACGGATACCTGGTCATCCGGGTGGATATCCGGGGTACCGGGGGGTCTGCCGGCAAAAACCTGGATGAATATCTGCTCCAGGAGCAGGAAGACGGATATGACTGTGTGGAATGGATTGCCGCACAACCCTGGTGCGACGGCCACGTGAACATGATGGGAATTTCCTATGGCGGATTTTCCGCCCTCCAGGTGGCCACCCTTCAGCCCCCCCATCTCACCAGTATCATTCCTGTGGATTTTACCGATGACCGGTACCAGGATGACTGCCACTACAAGGGAGGGATGATGCGCCAGTATTATGACATTGCCTATTACGGCGGGTCCATGGTGGCTGCCAATGCCATGCCCTCTCTGGTGGACACCAGCGACGGCAGCTGGGCAGAAACTTGGCGCCAGCACCTGGAGGAAAACGAACCCTACCTGCTGCAGTGGTACCGCCACCAGACTGCCGGTCCTTACTGGGAGCATGGATCTGTCCGATATATTGCCGACAGAATCCGCTGTCCCGTAATGATGATCGGCGGCTGGCGCGACGGTTACATGAATGTGCCGTTGCGCCTGTTCCAGGCAGTGTCCGTGCCGAGCAAAGTGTGGATAGGCCCCTGGAACCATGCCATGCCTGACGGGGCTGTGCCCGGCCCCCGGGTGGACTATCTCAAGGAAGTGGTGCGGTGGCTGGATTACTGGTGCAAAGACAGGCCCACCGGCATCATGGAAGAACCGCCGGTGGTGGTGTTCATGCAGAGATCCCAGCCGCCGGTGGTGGACCGCCTGGAAACCAGAGGCAGTTGGCGGGCGGAAACCGGCTGGCCCGTGCCCGGAGCAGAAACCCGGGTCCTGTTTCTGGAAGACAGCGGCAGGCTCGCACAGGACCCCGGCACTGACGGATATGAGCACCTGGCCTATGTTCCCACAGTGGGTACCAGCGGCGGGCTATTTTCCGGCGGCATCCAGTTCGGCCTGCCCGGAGACCAGCGGCCGGATGAAGCGTTCAGCGCCGTGTACACCAGCTGTGTCCTGGAGCATGATCTGTCCATACTGGGGCGGGCCAGGGCGGTGCTGCACGTATCTTCCAGTGCTGCGGTGATGGGGTTTGTGGTGAGCCTTTGTGATGTGGCGCCGGAGGGGGCCTCCCATCTTGTGGCCAAAGGGGTTCTTAACGGCACCCGCAGGAACTCTTTTGCAGACCCTGCACCCATGGTGCCGGAAACCGTATATGAGCTGGCAATTGACATTGATGCCACAGGATGGGTTTTTGAAAAAGGACACTGCATCCGGCTGTCTGTGGCCAATGCTGACTGGCCCAATCTGTGGCCCACCCCGGAGCCGGGCACCAGCCGGATTTTCCGGGGACAGATCCGCCCCAGCCGCCTGGAGCTGCCGGTGGTGCCGGATACCGGGTCAGCTGTGCCCCCTCTGTTTGCGCCGTCGTCCATGGCAAGGCAGCTTCATCTGGCATCGCCCTGTCCCCCGGTATGGGAGGTGTGCACAGATGTTTTGAGCGGCAGAACCCGGGTGCGGCTGCAGATGGACACAGTCAGCCGGCTGACGGAAACCACAGTGTTTGAAAAAAAAGCCCATGGCGAGTTTCAGGTCCATCCCCGGCATCCGGCACTGGCCAGCGGACACGGAAAGCATCTGCACCGGCTCAAAAGCGACGGCGGATGCATCACTGCTGAATCCGAGGTCTGGGTCCAGGGAGGAAAATCCCATTTCCAGGTAATTATCACCCTCATTGTCCGGGTCAACGAAGGCACCATTTTTTCCAGAAAATGGGTGGAATCCATAGAGCGGTGCCTGCTCTAGCATACAGAGCGGTGCCTATTCAATTTCAAAGGCCCGTTCCCCGTGCAGGGCATTGTCCAGACCGGCCTGTTCATCCTGGGCATCCACCCGCAGGCCGCTGGTGAGAAGCCGGGTGACATATACCACGGCCAGGGTGGCTGTGGCGGAAAAGGCAATGGTGGCCAGGATGGAGACCAGCTGAATCCACACCTGGCCGGGATTGCCGTAGAAAAGCCCTGCAGCCCCTTCAGTAACAGCAGGGGAGGCAAACAACCCGGTGGCCAGGGCTCCCCACATGCCGCACAGCCCGTGGATACCAAAGGCATCCAGGGAATCGTCATATCCCAGCTTCTTTTTAAGGACCACCACGCCAAAATACCCGATGGCGCCTGACAGAAGACCGATGACCAGGGAATACGGCAGGGTGACAAACCCGGCAGCCGGGGTGATGGCCACAAGACCCGCAATGGCCCCTGATGCCATGCCCAGCAGGGTGGGTTTTTGGCTCAGCTTCCATTCAATGAACAGCCAGGCCAGTCCGCCGGCCGCAGCAGCGGTATTGGTGACCAGGAAGGCGGAGGCTGCCACCCCGTCTGCTGCCAGTTCACTGCCGGCATTGAACCCGAACCACCCGAACCAGAGCAGGGCCGCACCCAGGGCGGTAAATGCCACTGAAGACGGGATCATGGGCTCTTTGCCGTATCCGTTGCGCTTTCCCAGAACCAGGGCCAGCACCAGGCCGGAAACACCGGCATTGATATGGACCACATTACCCCCGGCAAAATCCAGGGCCCCCATGTTGTGCATCCAGCCGCCGCCCCATACCCAGTTGCACACCGGGGCGTAAACAAAGGTGATCCAGAGAATGGAAAAAACGATCCAGGCGGAAAATTTCATCCGGTCCACGGCAGACCCCAGGATAATGGCCACGGAAATGCAGGCAAAGGTCATCTGGAACATGACAAATATCAGGGTGGGGATGGTGCCGGAAACAGATGCAGCATCAATGCCGTTCAGCATAAAATGGCCCAGGCTGCCGATGAGCAGGCTGGTGCTTTCCCCGAATGCCAGGGAATACCCCCAGCCCACCCAGACCAGACTGGCCAGGCAGTAGGCTGCCAGGGTCATGGCAATGGTGTTGAGCAGGTTTTTGTACCGGGACATGCCCCCGTAAAACAATGCCAGGCCGGCCGGGGTCATCATCATGACCAGGGCCGTGGATATGGTGACCCAGGCGGTATCTCCGGAATCAATGGTGCCGTCTGCGGCAAAACATGTGGCGGTTCCTGTCAATAAAAGACCAATAGTCATGAGCCAGTATTTCACTCCCATGGTGATTTCCTTTCTTTGGCAATGGTTTTTAAAAATTTCTGTTAAATTGTCCTTCTGTGTTGAGCAATTCACATGCCACGAATGGAAATCCGTGGCAAACAATATCATAAATATTTGAATTTACTCTATATACGCAGATTTTTTCAAATTTTATGTTTTATAAAAAATTGATAGCCATGAAAACAAATATCATTTTTGTAATTTATACTGCTGTGGTTTCTTACAATATTGTAATAAGTTTTATTTGGTACCCGTTTTATATTTGATACCAACCAGGAGAAGGACTTTATGTAACCATGCTGTTGCAAGTGATTTTCACTCCAGAAATAGTGGTATTGCCAGAAAAACAATGGTTGTTACATTTTTGTTTTTTATGGCACCGGCCGGGCGGTTTCTGTAAAATATTGCTTTAATCTTAAAAATCTGCTAATTTATTGAAAATGAAAATCAGCTGACCAGCTGTATTTTCGCAATGAAAAGGGATCATATGCCAACAATAAGCATGTTCTATGGTATCATTATCTCAATGTTTTTTGAGATCAGAGAAAAACATCATCTACCGCATATCCATGCCCGTTATCAGGGACATAAAGCCTCCATTGCCATTGATGACAGCAGACTTCTCGCTGGCAGTTTACCGACAAAGTAATTACGAATGGTGCAGGTATGGGTAGATTTGCATCGTGAAGAACTGCTGGCCAATTGGGATTTAGCAAAAGAAGGCATAGAACTTTTCCGTATTGATCCGCTTAAATAAGGAGAAATGGCTATGCTGCTTGATGTAATAAGTGTCCAGGCAAAACCGAATTTCAGCTTGATTATTGGGTTTGAAAATGGGGAAAAAAGATGTTTCGACATGAAACCTTACATGGACCAAAAACCATGGTTAAGGCTTAAAGAAAGTGATACCTTTTTACAAGCATTTGTGCAAAACGGATCAGTGGCCTGGCCCGGAAATGTGGATATTGACCCCGAGACCCTGTATGAATATTCAAAAAATCTGAAGAAACAGGCGGATTCCGCCTAATGCTGTTTTCCGGCAGGTATCAGCCGGGCGGTTTCCACTGTCAGGGTCACAGCCCCCCATTCAGACACCACTTTGCCGGTAAGAAAACAGGGCCGGCCATGCCCCGGAATGTGGCAGTACCGGGCATAGGCCCGGGGAAAGAATACGGTTTCCAGAAGACCGGTTTCATCTTCAAAGGTGAGAAATATCATGGGCTCCCCATGGCGGGTTTTCACTTTTTTGCCGGTGATGGGCCATCCTGCGGCGGTAATACGTCTGCCCACATGTTGGTGCACCTGGTCTGCCCTGACAGTGCCGGCCCGGTCAATGATATCCCGGTACAGGGTGATGGGGTGGCAGGCGCACACAAATCCCAGCGCATAAAATTCTTTTCTCAGACGGTTCAGACGGTTTTCCCGGGGCAGATCAGGCATGGGCACCTGCCGGGTGCCGGCATTGAACAATGCAGGCTCTTCTGAGACCTGTGTTTTTTGTTTATGCCAGTTCGCTGCGGTCCATCGAAGCCGGGTCCTGTCGGGAAAGGTTTTGGCATCAAAACAATCCAGGCTGCCGCTGTCTATCAGGAATCGGATTTCATTTTCCCGGGGCTTTACCCGGTGCAGAAAATCCGGGAGACCGGTAAAAGGACGGACCCTGCGCTGGTGGAGAATTTTTTTCATGGTGGTGTCAGACAGGTTCCGCACCGCCATAAGTCCTGCCCGGAGCGTTTTATTCCGGCCCTGCCACTGTATTTCGCCGGCACAGACATCCGGGGGGAGAATGGCCAGTCCCAGGCGCCGGGCCTCGGACACATAGGCAAAAGTGGTGTAGAATCCTCCCTGGTTGCTGATGACGGCTGCCATGAACTGCGCAGGATAGTGGGTCTTGAGATAGGCTGCCTGAAAAGATACCCGGGCATAGGAGGCGGAATGGGGTTTGCAGAAGGAATACCCGGAAAAGGAAAGGACCATCTGCCAGATTTCCTGCACAGTTTTTTCCGGCACACCCTGACTGGCTGCACCGGCTGCAAACTGCCGGTAATAGTCCTGCAGTTTTCGGGTATTGTCTTTTTTGGACAGAATTTTTCTTAAACTGTCGGCCTGGGTATGGCTGAAGCCGGCCAGCGTCACTGCCACCCGGGACACATCTTCCTGGAAAACCATAAGGCCCAGGGTTTCCTTGAGCACATCTGCCAGCAGCGGGTGGAGGGGCTGCCATTTGCCGGTGCGCAGACGCTGGATATAATCATTGATGAATCTGTTGGCAGCCGGCCTGATCATGGAAGAATGAATGACCACATGGCGAAAATCCCCTTTTTTTGATTTTTGCTGCAGCAGGCGCATGGCCGGACTTTCAATGTAAAAACAGCCCATGGTGTCTCCCCGGGCAACCGTCCGGCAGGTTGCAGGATCGTCTTCCGGGTCCCGGGCTGCAAAATCAGGAAAAGATCTGCCACCGGTTTCAATGGCAGTGATGGTATCTCTGATCACCCCCAGGCTCCGGTTGCCCAGCAGATCAATTTTCACCAGACCGGCATCCTGGGCACCCTCCTTGTCCCACTGGATCACGGGAATGCCTTTGGGTGCGGTTTCCACGGGCACGTAGGTATGAATGGGTCCAGGGGTGATGACCACCCCGCCCGGGTGAACAGACAGGTGCCGGGGGGTACCGATAATTGCCTGGGCACAGGCCATGATTTCAGGCCAGGGCCCGGGAAAATCCATGTGCCGGCATTCTGCCTGCTGCCGGATGTGGGCCAGCAGATCCGGGGATGCATCGGTCACGCGCCAGAACCAGGGCAGGCGTTTGCATACCCGGGAGATTTCCCCTTCAGGCAGGCCGAACACCTTTGCCGTTTCCCGCACCGCCATTTTCGGCTGAAACAGGATATGGCTGGATACCATGGCGGCATGGCCGGCGTATTCCGCCAGAACCTGGTGCAGTATGCTGTCACGCTCATCCCAGGCAAAATCAATGTCAATATCCGGGGGATCCTGGCGCCCGGGATTGAGAAACCGTTCAAAATACAGGTCAAATTTTATGGGGCACACATTGGTGATGCCCAGGCAGTAGGCCACGATGGATGCCGCGCCTGAACCCCGCCCGCAGATCCGCGATGCCCGGCTGACGATTTTCTGCACCACCAGAAAATACCCACAGAACCCTTTTTGCGCAATAATGGCCAGTTCATGGGCAATCCGTGTGACAACCTTTTCCGGCAGCGGTCTGCCATACCGCCGGATTGCCCCCTCAAAGGTTTTCTGCCGCAGCTGTGCGGCAGCATCTGTGTCTGTACCGGCAAAAGGGGGCATGACCACCCCAAAGTCTGGTTTGTGAAATGCGATTTTTTCTGCCAGAACATGGGTGGCGGCAACTGCTTCCGGGAAAGTATGAAACCGTCTGGCATACAGGTCAGGCCCGCCGAAAAAGGCATTGGCAGGGGCTATCTGGCCCGGATGCAGCCGGCTGATGCTGGTGTTGTTTCCAATAGCCCGGAGCAGGGTATGGATGCGGATGTCTCTCTGTTTCAGAAAAAAACAGCCTGGCGATGCAGCCACGGGAATATTGCGTTCCTGTGCAATTTTGCATAACTGGCGGGACCGGGAGATAGCGGTTCTGGGCATGTGGGCTGCCACATCAAGTCCGGCATCATGCCAGAAAGCCAGCAGGTCCGCAGATTTGGTCAATACCAGCAACCCTGCCTGAAACCCGGGCAGATCCTGTTTCAGGCAGAACTTTTCATCCTGGTGCCGCCGGGTCAGCACCCGGGTCAAATTGGCATATCCGCTTGCGGTTTTTACCAGGCAGACGGCCCGGTCAGAGTTTACCGGATCCGTGATTTCCGCTCCGATGACCGGGGAGATGCCGGCATTTTCACAGGCCCTGATAAAAGGCCACATGCCGTACAGATTATCTGTGTCAGTGAGTGCCAGACAGGAATATCCACAATCTCCGGCCTGTTTCACCAGCTGTTCTACAGAGGCGGTTCCCCACATGAGAGAATAATGGGACCGGGTGCATAAAGCAATCATGGCTGGCTGCCGGCGGAATAACGGCAGGCCGGATGCAGGGTGGATGCCGGCTGGACTGTGCCGGCACCAAACCGTTTGCGTATCCTGTCCATTGCCGCAAGTACGGTGAGCTGTTTTTGTTCCCTGGCTGACTCTCCGAACAAAAACAGCTGGGTCATGGCAGGCACCGGTTTTTTGCAGACCAGGGACAGATGCCGGATGCGCACCCGCCGGGTCTGGGCCCGGGCCAGCAGCTGGACAGCAGTTTTACACAGCACCATGTCACTGGCCGTGGGGGTGGGCATTTTCCGGCATGCCCGGCCCTGGATACCGTCGGAATAGGACAGGTCAATGCACAGGGTGCGGGCCGCCATTCCCCTGTGCCGCAGCCGGGCCCCGATTTTTCCGGCCAGGGCGCAGACAATGGTTTGCAGCACCCCGGCATCATTGGTGTCAGTGCTGCATTCGTGGCCGGCACAGATGGCATCTGTGCGGTCGAAAACAACCGGGTCAGCATCTTTGCCCCGGACCAGGTCATGAATGGCGCCAGCCCGGTACGAAAACAACATCTGCAGCTGGTCCGGTGTCAATTCACGCAGCTGGGAGGTGGTTGTCAGATTAAAGGCGGACAGTTTCTGCATCTCATCAGGTGCCAGGCCCGGCATCAGATGCAGCGGCACCGGGGCCAGAAAATCCGCCTCATCGCCGGGATTTACAATGTATTCTCCTTTGGGTTTTACCAGGCGGGTGGCCACCTTGGCCACCAGTTTGCTGGTGGCCACCGACCAGATAGGTTCCACACCGATATGCTTTTGTATGCGTTTTTTCAAGGTGTGTGCCACATCTGCAGGCGGGCCGTGCAGGCGGCGGGTACCGGTGATGTCCAGAAAAAAATGGCCGTCCCGCACCCCGGATTCCACCGCCGGGGTCAGGGCCAGCCCCTGGTGCAGAATATGGGTCATCACCTGTTCATACCGGTTGAACCGGGGGGGCAGGATGGTGATATCCCGGCACTGCTGTCTGGCCCGGGACAAAGGCATGCCCTTGCAGATACCCTGTTGGAATGCGGTGTCGTTCATGTCATACACCACTGCCCTGGGAGCACCCACCGGTGCAATAACCACAGGAAAATCTTTTATGCCCGGCTGGGCAAGGATTTCCACCGCAGCAGCAAAATCAGCCACATTGAGATGGATGATGGCCCGGTTCATGAATCCGCAGTGTAATGGTCCATGGCCTGGGGCGGCCGGATAATGCCGATGACCCTGCCCTGAATAAGAATGTCGTCGAACGCATACATCTGGGAAGGAAAATCCGGATTTTCCGGCCGCAGTTCAATGCCGTCGGGATGAAGAAAAAACCGCTTTACCGTAGCCTCTTCCTGAAAGACCAGTGCCACCACGATTTCCCGGTTCCGGGCATATTGCCGGGGCTGGCAGATGGCGATGTCCTGGTCCAGAATTCCGGCATTTTTCATGGAAAATCCGACAATTTTCAGGGCAAAGAGGTCCTGGCCCGGGTACACGGCAGCATCCACCAGGATGGCGCCTTCCCATTCCTGCTGGGCGTACAGGGGCAGCCCGGCAGTGATACGGCCGATGATGGGAACCTGTTTCTGTTCCCGGGCCTGGTCTGCGGCCGGATCCAGAATGTGCAGGGTCCGGCTGTAACGTCCCTGTCTGCGGATATAATTTTTTTCCTCCAGCACCGCAAGGGTCTGGGCCACGGCTGCATGGCTGATGCCCAGATCTGCGGCTGCACTGCGCAGACTGGGGGCGATGCCGTTTTTCTGCACAGCGCTTTTTATATATGCGTAAACTTTCTGCTGTTTTTTTGTCAATACCGGTTTCATGAACACTTTTCCGTTTCCTGTTTTGGTTTAAAAACAAACTGCCGGATTTTGAAAAAAATGTCAATGGCAATGTAAAGTTTTTGTAAATAAAAAAACATGAACAAATCAAAGAATTGACTTTTCATATGGTCAAACCATTACATGCCCGTGTGGCGTGTCTGGCCGAACGATGACGTTGTTCTGCCGGAAAAAGCCGCGGTTTTAATGGTTGACATTAAAAAAATTATAGGCTACAGAAAGCTACAAATAGTCTATAGCGGCGCTTTTCAAGCGGTTTACGGGGTTATCACAATTTAGCGGATTGTATTTTTTGTATGGCACAATTAGAATTAAAAAATATCAGTGTACAATTTGGTGGTCTCAAGGCATTGTCAAAGTTGAGTTTTACCATCGGCAATGGCCGGATCGTGGGATTGATCGGACCCAATGGTGCCGGCAAAACAACGGTTTTCAACGTGCTCACCGGTGTATACCAGGCATCTGAAGGAGATGTGATCTTTGACGGGGAAAGCATCCTGGGTAAACGGCCCTATGTGATTTTTGCAAAAGGCATTGCCAGAACCTTTCAGAATATCAGACTTTTTTCCGCCATGACCGCTGTGGAAAATGCCATGGTTGCCAGACACTGCAGAGCAGGCACAGGGGTGTTCGGCTCCATTCTGCGCACCCCCTCCCAGAGACGGGAGGAAGCCTTTATCAAAGAAAAAGCCATGGAAGCCCTGACATTCATGGGGGTGGATGCCTATGCCGATACCGTGGCTTCCAATCTGCCCTACGGCCTCCAGCGGCGGCTTGAGATCGCCCGGGCCATAGCCTCGGAACCCAAAGCATTGCTCCTGGACGAGCCTGCCGCCGGTATGAACCCGTCTGAAACATCGCACCTGATGAAAGACATTGCGCGCATTAAAGACCTGGGCATTGATGTGCTCCTGGTGGAACATGACATGAAAGTGGTCATGGGTGTGTGTGATCATATTGTTTGTGTTGACCATGGTGTAAAAATAGCTGAAGGAGATGCCCAGCAGATCCAGAATGATCCCAAGGTCATTGAAGCATACCTTGGTCAACCAGCCAACCAATAATTTTTAGGAGGAAAAAGATGAGAAAAAGCGTTGTATCAATTTTGGCCATGGGACTGATCCTGGTTCCATTTCTTCTCGTGGGTACAGTTTCTGCGAAAACTTTGAAAATCGGATCTCTGAGCCCCCTCACAGGCCCCTATGCCTCTGATGGCACCGACATCAAAAACGGTGTTCTTACCGCTATTTCCGTATTTGAAGAACAGGGCGGCATCCCCGGGTATGACAAAATCGAATTGTATGCCCAGGATACAGCCTGCGATCCGAGACAGGCGGTGGCTGCTGCCAACAAGCTGGTCAACCTTGAAGTTGCCGGTGCCATCGGCGCCTATTGTTCTTCCTCCACCATTCCGGCCTCTGATGTGCTGGATGAGGAAGAGATTATCATGATCACCCCGGCCTCCACCCATCAGGATGTTACAGAACGGGGCCTTCCCTACATGTTCAGAATGTGCGGACGTGATGATGCCCAGGCCCCGGCCGCAGCCAGGTTCATCAAAGAAGCGCTGGGTGCAAAAACCATATTCATCGTTGATGACAAAACCACCTATTCCCAGGGACTGGCTGACGGCGTTAAAAAAGCTGCCAAGGAACTGGGCATAAAAGTACTGGGCCATGAACATGTCAACCAGGGAGACAAAGATTTCTCCGCGGTTCTCACCCGGGCCAAACAGGAAAATCCTGATGTTTTCTACATGTCTGTGCAGGGATTTTCTCCGGCAGCCATGATGACGCTGCAGGCAAAACGCCTGGGCATGGATTCCCAGATTGTTACCCAGGATGCGGTTTTCCAGCCGCGGTTCATGGAAGTAGCCAAAGAAGCTTCCCAGGGTGTTTTTCTGACCTATGGGTATACCGATCCCACCACCCCGGAATACCAAGCGTTTGAAGAAAGATATGTGCCCAAATACGGTAAAATTGCCGCATACGCAACCTATGCCTATGATGCGGCCTACACCCTGCTGAAAGCCATCGAAGCGGCCGGTTCCACTGATCCTGCAAAGATCAAGGCCGAGATGATGAAAATGGATTATCAGGGTGTTGCCAAACGTATCAAATTTGAAGAAAACGGCGACACCGGATCAAACTACATTGCGTTTAAAGTGGTTGACGATAAATTCGTGCCCTACTGGGATCCGGAAAAAGGACTGCTCAAATAAATCATGACGTCACAATATGCGGCTGGACCCAGGTTCAGCCGCATCCTTTTATCCACCCAAATTTAAGAAATTACGCATAATGGAATATTTTATTCAGCAGTTTGTTAACGGATTAACCCTCGGCGGCATGTACGCATTGATCGCATTGGGATATACCATGGTATACGGGGTTATTCAGCTCATCAACTTTGCCCATGGCGAGTTTTTTGCCGCCGGCGGGTACGTGGGTGCCATTACCCTGGGATACCTGTCCGGCCTGGGGTATATGCAGACCCACCCGGTGCTCTGCCTGAGTGCTGCCTTTGTTTTTGCCATGGCCTATTGTGCCTACCTTGCGGTGGGGGTTGAAAAAATCGCCTATAAGCCATTGCGCAAGGAATCCCGGCTGGCAGCCCTGCTGTCCGCCCTGGGCATGTCCATTTTCCTGTCCAATGGTATGATGCTCACCCAGGGGGTATATGACAAAATATATCCCGGAGAAATGTTCCAGGGAAGATTCGACTTTGGCACGGTGGCGATTTCCTATCTGCAGATCATGATTATTGTCCTCACCGCTTTGCTGCTGGTGGGACTGAACATTCTGGTTTTCAGGACCAAGATCGGCATGGCCATGCGGGCCACAGCCCAGGACAAGACCATGTCTGCGCTGGTGGCCATCGGCAGCAACAAGATCATCTCTTTGACCTTTGCCATTGGTGCGGGCCTGGCAGCGGCCGCCGGCATTATGTACGGGCTCTATTACGGCTCTGTCCGGTATGACATGGGATTTGTCCCGGGCATCAAGGCGTTTGCCGCAGCTGTTCTGGGGGGTATCGGCAATATCACCGGTGCCATGATCGGGGGGTTGATCATCGGCATGGTGGAAGTTTTCGGTGCCGGATATCTGTCTTCCGAGTACAAGGATGTGTTTGCCTTTATTATTTTAATTGGCGTGCTTTATTTTAAACCAACCGGCATTATGGGCGAGAATATCGATGATACAAGAGTTTAAAAAAGTCTGGAAACCATATACCATCGGCATGCTGTGGCTGCTGGGTCTGTTGTGGCCCATGCTGGGCATTCATGCAGACGGCACCCTCACCATTCATGAAACCGTTACTGTCTGGAGTTATATCCTGGCAGGCACTGCTGCCTGCCTTCTGATCTATATATTCAAGAAAAGCGGGCACCTGGATTTTGTGGGGGATCCTGTGTCCCGGGTTGTCGGCCGCGTAAAAGCCCGCACCACCACCATTCCCAACTGGGCCTGGTCCGTGGGGTTTATAGTTCTGGCCTGTTCCTATCCAATGTTTGCCGACCGGTATGGTACGGATGTGGCCATCAATGTGCTGATCTATATCTGCCTGGGACTGGGACTGAATGTGATGGTGGGCCTGTGCGGACTGCTGGACCTGGGATATATTGCCTTTTACGGGGTTGGGGCATATGCCTATGCTTTGCTCAACACGGTTTACGGGCTGGGATTCTGGATTTGCCTGCCATTTTCCGCATTTTTTGCCTGTATTGCCGGCTGCATTGTGGGATATCCCACCCTGCGCATGCGCGGCGATTATCTGGCCATTGTGACCCTGGGGTTCGGAGAAATCATCCGGTTGATTCTCAACAACTGGATGGAATTGACCAACGGTCCCAACGGCATTTTGAGCATTGATCCCATCAGCATATATCTGCCGGTACTTGAAAACGGCCTCACCTTTGAACTTTTCTGGATGAAAAAACTGCATCTGTTTTACTATTTTGTACTGGCTCTGGCGGTTTTCACCGCCATCGGCATCCGGCATCTCAACATCTCCCGGGTGGGCCGTGCCTGGGAATCCATCAGAGAAGATGAAACCGCAGCCGAACTCATGGGGGTGAACACCTTTATCTACAAGCTGCTGGCCTATGTCATGGGCGCTTTTTTTGCCGGACTGGCCGGGGCATTTTTTGCTGCCCGCATGCGGTTTGTAAGCCCGGAAAGCTTCACTTTCCTGGAATCAGCCATGGTATTATGCATGGTGGTTCTGGGGGGCATGGGTTCCATTCCCGGTATCATGCTGGGGGTGTTTGCATTGATTGTCCTGCCCGAGGTGTTCCGGGAATTTGAAAATTTCCGCATGCTGATATTCGGCTCCACCATGGTCATTATGATGCTCTTCAGGCCGGCCGGTCTTATTCCGGCCAAACGGATGGGAACCAGATCCGACGAAAGGGAGGGATAGTCTTCACATGGGTACACAACCGATTCTCGAACTCAAAGATGTCCACTCCGGGTACGGGTCCATAAAGGCACTGAAAGGCATTTCCCTGAAAGTCATGCCCGGGGAAGTCGTGGCCATTATCGGTGCCAACGGGGCCGGTAAATCCACCACCCTCATGACCATCTGCGGGATTGTGGCAGCAGAACACGGCGATATTTTATACGAAGGGAAGCGCATCAACAAGGTGGTGCCGGAAAAACTACCCACCATGGGGCTGTGCCAGGTGCCGGAAGGGCGCCGGATTTTTCCCCGGCTGTCTGTGGAGGAAAACCTGATTCTGGGTGCCTTTCACCGCAATGACAAAGAGGGGATACAAAAAGATATTCAACGGGCCTTTGATTTGTTTCCCATACTGGGGGAACGCTGCCGGCAGGAAGGCGGAACCCTGTCAGGCGGTGAACAGCAGATGCTGGCCATTGCCCGGGCTTTGATGACCAAACCCAGGCTGCTTCTGCTGGATGAACCATCCCTGGGGCTTGCGCCCATTATCATCCAGCAGATTTTCCAAATTATTGAAACCATTAACAAAGAAGAAAATGTCACCATCCTGCTGGTGGAGCAGAATGCCACCCTGGCCCTTCAGGCGGCTTCCAGGGGGTATGTTGTGGAAACAGGAAAAATCACCCTGGAAGATTCCTCTGAAAAACTGATAGCCAATCCCAAAATACGGGAAGCCTACCTCGGCGAATAGCTGTAAGCAGGCAAACCAGTATGCCATAAACCAGACAGCCGGTGCGGAAATTTTTCCGCACCGGCTGTCTAATTAAAGGGAACAGAAATACCAGATTACTGGGCGGGTTTGCAGGCAAACCTGGCCACCAGGGGGTTGTGGTCTGAAAAAAGACGGTTTTCCAGGGCATCCATCTCCAGCAGTGACAATTGTCTGTAATAAATACGGTCCAGTTCAAATCCAAAAAACTGTTTGACCAGACCGGTTCTTCTGGGCCGTGCCTGCCGCAGGGAAAGGGCCTGGGCCAGGTTGTTGACAATCTTTTGTCTGGACCGGTTCCAGCAGTTGAAGTCACCGGCCAGAACCAAGGGCCCCTGGTGGTGCTGCAGGGTTTTGAGCAGGCGGGAAAACTCCCAGAGATACCAGGCCCGGGAGGTAAAATTCACGGCATGGATGTTGACCACCAGCAAAAGCTCGCCACTGCTGAGCCAGTACCGGGTGATGAGGGCGTTTTTCCGGGTGGCAACCATGGATTCCCTGGCCAGGGACATGACATCGGTTTTGGTGTGAATATCAGCCATGGCAGCGGTCAGCACCCCGAAATGCAGCCGGTGGATTCTGATGTTGGCCGCTGCTGCATAGGATAATCCTGCAACCGAAAACAGGTTGTCGGGAAAGACAGCTTCCTGGAACAATAAAATATTCATGTCAAACAGACGGATCCAGTTTTTGACCATGGTGTCGAATTCCGGTTTCAGATTTTCCTTGTGCACATTCCAGCACAGAATACCAAAATCACGGGGAATGATTTTATTCTCCAGGATTAAAGGGGATCGCAGTAATGGAATCTCTGGTTTAAACATGGTCTTTTTTTACTGAAACGGTTGGTTACAGCAGCGGGGCAAATACATTCATCAGATTTTCACTGAGCCTGCGCCACCTGCTGGCCGGCAGCATACGGCATGTACAATTGGTTAAAAGCTGTGCCATCCATTGCTCACACTGGTCAATAATGGCCCTGGAATAGGCAAAACTCACCACTTCATAATTGAGGAACAGGCTGCGCTGGTCAAAGTTGGCAGAGCCCATTATCACCCCCCTGCGGTCATACAGGATAGCTTTGGCATGTATCATGCCGGGCCCGTAAAGACAGACTTTTACCCCTTTGCTGTCCAGATCCCGCATGAACCCGGACCGGCTCAGATCAGCAACAAGATGGTTGGAGGCGGCAGGGGTAATCAGCCTGACATCCACTCCCCTGTGGCAGGCGATGACCAGGGCCTGCATCAGGCTTTTGTCCGGCACAAAATACGGGGTGACGATCCAGATGCGTTCCTGGGCGGAAAACACGGCAGACAGCAGTGCTTCGTAAAGGGCATCGCTCTGGATATCCGGCCCTGACGGCACCACCTGGATAGTGGTGTCACCGGCGGCCGGCGGCATATAATCCGGTGGTGCCAGTTTTTTGGGGGCAGTATGGTTCCAGTCTGCAGTAAAAATTTCCCGGTAATGGAATACGGCCGGTCCCTGGATGAAAAACAACAGGTCCTGCCACCGGTTCTGACAGGGGGACGGACCGATGTATTCCCTGGTTATATTCATGCCGCCCGAAAGCACTGTCTGGTCATCAAAAATAAAAATTTTGCGGTGGTTCCGCAGATTGATATAGTTCTGAAAAGGCCTTGTCAGAAGGGGCATGTAAAACGCCACCTGGCCACCGGCTTTTTTCAATCTGCGCAGGGGCAGCTGATACAGATAAAGCGGTAAAGATCCAATGCAGTCAATGAGCAGTTTTACCTGAATGCCGCTGGCCGCTTTTTTGGTCAGTGCAGCCAGGATATTTCTGCCCACATTGTCCGGGCGGAGCACATAGGTGGATATGAGAATGGACTGCCGGGCAGAAGATATCTGCTCCATAAGAATATTATAGGCTTTGACCCCGTCGGTATAGAAAAAAAACCTGTTGCCCCGGGTGGCACCGGCAATCCCGTTGTTCCGAAGCACCATGTCAATGCGGGTGGCTTCCCGGTCTGAAATTTCTCCTTTTTTCGCCAGTTCGAAAACGGTTTTTTCCCGGCGCTTGAGCTTTCTGCTCCTGAAAATAAAATACAGGGGCACAGCAAAATACGGCAGCAGAAGGATGGCCAGCAGCCAGGCAATCATGCTGGGCGGTTCTCTGCGCTGATATACCATATGTCCCAGTGCGCCCAGTACCAGGATACCTGCTACAATGGCGGTGCTCTGCACCAGGATAAAATAAAAAACATTTTCACTCATGTCATAATTGAACCATACTCCCTGAAAAATAGCAACCAGGTCTTATCCAGGAGAAACCGGCCCCTGGTTTCAGGTTACAAAAATCGCCCCCTGGAATATCAAAAACACTTGTGACCATGTGAATTTTTGGTTATTTTAATCTGCACACACATATTCTGACAAGGAGGCGGCACATGGGACGGGAAACCATATTATTTAAAACCGAGGAAAAAAAATCTGCCCGGGAAATCAGCGACACCCTGAGGGTTATCGCAGATAAAATTGATGCCGGCAGCATGACCCTTGAACAGGGGGGCAATGAAGTCACGGTGGCATTTCCGGCAACCATGGAAATACAGCTCAAAGTGGAAGAAGAACAGGGTGCAAGATTGAAAAAAAAGTTTGAGGTGGAACTGGAGTGGATCCCGGGGGAAGATACAGCAAAGGGATCCACCCGTATTTCCTGACAGGGTATGGTTTATATCGGGGTAAAATCAAACCGCTGTCCGCCGATGACGGCTTCATACATCAGCCCGCCTTTGGTATGGATAAATACGGCCAGGCCTTTGGTGTAACCGATAGGGGCCTGGGCACTCGTGTCAGGGCCGGCGCTGGCCCCGGCCGTACCCCCTTGTGTACCAGCCCTGGCCTGGGCACCAGCAGTGATGACCACAGCTGACATGGATGCATCAAATTCAAAACTGTCACTGGTAAATTCATCATAGGCCCGCTTGTCCTGGAAAAAAATAATTTCCGAAAATGCCTGCCCCCCCAGTTGAAATCCCACACTCACTTTTGACAGGGTCACGTGGCCGGTAAGTTTTCCCTGGCGGTACACTTTGCCTTTACCATATGCACCACCCACAACAATACCGCCTTTTCCCACTGTGGGAAAAACAGCATATCCATAGGCATTCTTAAAAAACGGTTTTACAGCCGGGGATTTTTTGAATACCGAGATGGTATGGCTGTAGTCATCGGCAAAAACTGCAGATCCCGCAGCTGCCATCCAGCTAACACCCAGTGTCAATACAAGAATTTTAATGAATTTCATGTGTCTGTCTCCTTTCCAAATTCATCTCCGGTTAATTTTGTGACCAATGGTGTGTATCATTCACTGGAATAAAAGACAATATTTATCCTGAAAGGATTGCCACCGCCCTTCGGGAAGTAAGAAGATGTCAGGATTGATACTTTCTGCACTGCAACCGCGCACAGGGAGTTATTTTTCAATTTCTTTTTTAATCCTGTCAAATTCTTCTTTGGAAATTTCCCCTCTTGCATACCGTTTTTTCAATATTTCCATTGAATCTTCTTTGGAAAAATCCGGATTGTTTTTATTCCGGGCAAAAATATAATAAATAAGCGCCACAGCAACAGCCACCAGAAGAATCCACATAAAAATCCCTCCATAGATACCATACCCCATCATGGGGCCCCATCCGCGCCCCCCGTCCATTCGGTGGGTACACCCGGAGCTGTACAGTATCATCACTGATACCATCAAGGATGCCAGAACCATGTGTTTCATGCTGTCTCCCTGTTAAAAATTGATTTTATCTGTACCATGCTGCTGGATCATGCCGGCAGCATGGGCTGTCCTCCTCTGTTCACAGATTTTAAGCCTATCCTGTAAATCAGGCAAAAACAATGGGGTAAATCCTGTATTAGCTGAAAAAAATCATGTAGATTTTCCTATAGGGAGGGAAACCGGGTGGCTGCGGAAAACCGGTCCACAAACCCGGGTTCGGAAGCCAGATCAAGAAAATGCACCTGCCTGGACAATATCTGGATTTCCTCCTGGTGTGTTTTGTTGAGCAATGCCATGACTGCGCCGGTTCCGGCAAGGTTTTCTGCTGCGATCATCTTGTTTTTGCAGATGTTGCGGGGCAGCATCCCGATGTCCCGGGCATTTTTCCAGTCAAATTTTGCGCCGAATGCCCCGGTGAGAATGGTACGCTCCACCTCCTGGACCCCGGCCCTCTTCAAAAGAAGTTCAATCCCGACACACAGGGCAGCCTTGGCCAGCTGGACCTGGCGGACATCCTTGAGAAGGAACCGGATGGTTGTGCCCGGCAGGGTAAATGCCCGGCCAAATCCTTTTTCATCACAGGTCACCCCGTCTTTTTTTGGATCAAAGGTGCCGTTTTCCCGGATGATACCGGTTTTGCGCATGGCAGCCAGTATATCAATGACCCCGGAGCCGCAGATGCCTATGGCCGGGGCGTTGTTGATGGTTTCATGGACAATGGTGCCATCGTCCACCCAGACCCGGCTCACCGCGCCGGTGGCAGCCCGCATCCCGCTGGATATCTGGGCCCCTTCCAGGGCCGGTCCGGTGGCACAGCTGGTGGCCCATATTTTTGTTCCTGTGCTGAGCAGAAGTTCGCCATTGGTACCGATATCAATGATGAGGGTTCTTTCCTCACGGGTGTGGGCCCGGTCCCCCAGGCAGGCAGCCAGGATGTCTCCCCCTAAAAATCCGGAAACCACCGGAAAGATATACACCGGAACCGCCGGAAAAACATTGAGTCCCAGATCAGCCGCAGTGGTGGTAAGGCCTTTCTGGAGAACCGGCAGATAGGGGGCCATGCCCAGGGTGTGGGGATTAAACCCGGCAATGAGGTGCTGCATGGTGGTGTTGCCTGCCATGGTGATTCTGTCAATGGCAGTCATATCTTTTCCAACTGTTTTCAGGCACTGGTCAATGAGGTGATTCATGGCCCCCACAGCCAGCTGCTGCTGGGCTGCCGCATGGTCTGCATTCTGGCTGGCAGCCGCAATCCTGGAGATCACGTCTTCTCCATACCGGCGCTGGGGGTTGACCATGGCTTTGGCTGTCAGAATTTTCCCGGCTTTCAGGTCACACAAATAAGCGGCAATGGTGGTGGTGCCGATATCAAACGCCAGCCCCAGACCGTCTGGATGCAGGCCTGGCCAGACAGCTGTTACAGCACCATCTTCCTGAAACACCACGGTAAGATCCTTGTCATACATATCAGAATCAGAAAGCTGTGCCAGAGAAAGCCGGGTACTGAACTGAATTTTTCGTGAGAATTTTGCGCCCACCGACCGGCAGATTTTTTCCGCCCGACTCAATATGTCTTTGCCGGCAGCCGCCCTGATATCGTCTGCTGAAAGGGGAAACCGGCGCACTGCCGGATTAACGGAGAATGGACCTTTCACCCCGGTCTTGCCGAACACCTCATTTCCCAGGACCAGGTTTTCCGGTATGGTGACCCGCAGCGGCCCTTCCAGTACACGGGCCTGGCAGGACAACCGGTGCCCGGGGCCTTTTTTCTTCAGCAGTTTTTCTTCCTGTTCGGTTCTGGGAGCCAGGTGGCCGGGGCGGTCCACAATGACGCGGCACTTGCCGCAGGTGCCTTTTTCTCCGCAATCGGACCGCAGCAGTATCCCCGTGGAAAGGGCGGCCTGAAACAGGGTGGTGCCGGCCGGCACCGTGACCCGCCGGCCAAAAGGCTCAAAAATGATGGTACAGGATGGTTTCATATGCAATACAGTCCTTTCAGTTAAACCAGATGTCATTTTCCAGATAGGCCTGGTCCAGTTTTGCCTGGTGGTGTTTCAGCTGCTCCCCCATATCCGATGCCAGGGTATGAAGCAGATAATGGATCAGGCTGATCATGGACACGGGGGTTCCAAGAAACGGGATACTTTTCTGGGGGGTGATCAGAACATGGTCACTGAACTGAACCAGGGGGCAGGCAGCACTGTCTGTGATCAGGATCTGATACAGACCCTGGCGCCGGGGGATCTTGCCCAGGCGGATCAGTTCATTGGGATACCGGGAGGTGGCAATGACCACCACCACCGCCCCAGGGGGTGCAAATATCATCTGGTCCATGCTGGTTCTGTCGCTGCCGTTGAGGATGCTTACACCGGCCCGGATCTTTGACATGGTCCAGCCCATGTAGTGGGCAGAGGAATAAGACAGTCTGGAGCCCATGACATACACGGCCGGTGCGGATTTCAATGCGCTGCGCACAGCCTGCGCCGTTGCAGGGTCAATGTTTTTATGCATGGCCCTGATGCTGCGGATATCCTGGTTGATGAGGCGGTCCAGTTCCGCATCTTCACTGCCGGCCACCAGATGGCGCATTCTGCCGCGCTCCACCAGGGTCAAATCCCGGTCAATGAGATCCCGCAGGGTGTTGATGAAAACAGCATAGTTCTTAAATCCCAGCTGCCGCACAAACCGGACCACGGTTGCCTCACTGGTGCCTGCTGCTGCTGCCAGCTGCCTGGTGGTCATGAAGACCGCCTTGTCCGGACTGGACAAAACAAAGTCTGCCAGACGCCTGCCTTTGGCAGCCAGGGCATCGTATTTTTCATGGATGATGGTTTGCAGAAATCCGGATTTTTTTGTCATTTTGTGTCCATTTCAAAAAATTTCCAGGTTTGTTACATGTCTGGTAATTGGTGTCAACCATTGCCTGGCTTACAGACTTGTTTTTTGTAACAAAAATTATCAAAATGCACAATATTTAAAAAAAAGACAGGTTTTGTTACACTTTTCTTGACACCCGGTCCTGTCCATGGCATACAATATACCCAACTCTCCATAACCTGTCGGACAGGAAAACAAAACCCACATAAAAAAATACCCAAGGAGAAAAACATGAATTTAATGGGATCGCAGGGCGGCCAGTACCAGCCGCTTTCTGCCCAGCAGATTGACACCGTGCACAACGCTGCATTGACCATTCTGGAAAAGACCGGGGTCACCTATGAATCCGGACTGGAAAAAACAGTGGATCTGCTGGAAAAAAACGGGGCTGCAGTGAACCGGGAAACAAAACGGATTATGATTCCCCGGGACCTGGTAGCCGCATCCGTGGAAAAAGCCCCTGCCAAAGTGGTGCTCTGCGGCCAGAGCCCGGAAAATGATCTTCACCTGACCGAAGACCGGGTCCACCTGGGAACCGGCGGGGCTGCCATTAAAATTCTGGATCCGGACACGGGTGAGGTCCGGGCCACCACCCTGGATGACCTGCACAAGGTATCTTGTCTCGTGGACCAGCTCAAAAACATCCACTTTCTGGTAAGGCCGTGCATCCCCACGGATATCGATGAAAAAGACTATGACATCAACATGTTTTATGCCTGTTTATCCGCATCCGGTAAACATGTCATGTCCGGGGTGAACAACGAAGACGGTCTTCACCAGGTCATGGAAATGGCGGCCATGATTGCCGGGGGCAGGGAAAAACTGGTGCAGCGGCCCATTATTTCCGTGATCACCTCCTTTGCCATCAGCCCCCTGAAGCTGTGCACCCAGTCCACCCTGATCATGCAGGAGGCTGTCAGAAACAATATTCCTGTGGCCCTGTCTTCGGCCCCCATGGCCGGATCAACCTCTCCTTTGACCATGGCCGGAACCCTGGCCCAGCTCCATGCCGAAGAACTGGCAGGCATCACCATCTGCCAGTTGACCAACCCGGGTGCGCCGCTGCTTTACGGCGGTATTCCGGGCATGGCCAATCTGGCCACCATGGGCTACTGCGGGGGCGCTGTGGAGTGCGGCATGATGAATGCGGCCATTCACCAGTTGTCACGGCACATAAACGTACCCAATTACAACTCATCCGGGCTTACCGATGCCAAGATACCCGATGCCCAGGCCGGATATGAAAAAGCGTTTACCGCGGTGCTCGCATCCATGGGCGGCTCCAATTATATCCACCACAGCGCCGGCATGCTGGAATCCATGCTCACCATTGCCCATGAGCAGTTTGTCATAGACGATGAAATCATCGGCAACTGCTGCAAGGTTCTCAAGGGCATTGACGTGGATGCCGAACACCTGGCCCTGGAAGTTATCCACAGCGTGGGCCCTGGCGGCAATTTCATGACCGCCCCCCACACCATGACCCATATCCGCAAAGAATATTACAACAGCAACGGGGTGACCGACCGCAGAAACCGGGAACGCTGGGCTGCTGACGGTTCCCTGGATGCCAGACAGCGGGCACTGACAATAGCAAAAAAACTGCTGGCCAATAAAACCACCTATATTCCGGATACTGTGGATACCGGCATCCGGGAAAAATTCAATATTCTGGTACCCAGATAACCGGTGTCCTGCCGGGTAAAACATCCCGGCAGGCCGGCAGGTGGTATTCTTTGCCTGGTCAATGAAAAAAACTGGATCAGTTTTTTCAATTGTGTGTTACATAAACGGCGGTATCGGCGTGATCAGGGAAAAATGGTAGAGGAGAAAATCACATGTGCGGTATTGTCGTTTATTATGGAGATGCGGAAAACCGGCTGACGCGGATTCTGACAGGTATGTGGGCCATTATTTACCGGGCCCCGGACAGTACCGGCATAGGGTTGCAGGGCAGTGACCTGGAACCCCTTAAGATCCGCCGGGCAGTGGGATCGGTGGAAAATCTCATCGACCACCTTATGACCCATCCTGTATTTGAAGAAGGGGATCTGCAGGGAGCCGCCTTCATGGATGATGACAAAGAACACCATGTCAATCTTATCGCCAGGGTGCAGAAAAAACTGCTGGCCTATGAAGGGTTTGCTTTGCAGAAACCCGCATCTTTTCCCACCTGGTCCCAGTTGACAGATACCCGGAATCTCTGCCTGGTTGTACCGGGAACCTGCGGAAACCCGGAGATGCAAAAAATTTTCACCATTGATTCCCCCAGGGCATTGAAAGGTGCCATGGATTGTATGATCAAAAATTACGACCTGCCGGTGGCTGTGGTGGAAAAACTGATTAAAAAAGGATTTCAGGACCAGGTGGACCAGGCCCAGAAATCTGCACCATTGCCTGTGGAGGCTTCTGATCTGTTCCAGGAATTTGATCAGATATTCAACCGGTTTGCCTATGATGAAACACCATCCCCCCCCCGCCGTGTGGAAACCAAACAGGGACAGAAAAACCCTTTTGCCAGAAAATATGCCTGGCATTATCTGCGGCAGGTCAGCGTTACATTGCCTGCAGACTATAGTACGGACGGTATTGCACATCTTTTCAGATATCTGGATGCCTGGGTACTGTCCGGCCTGACCCAGGAGGCCGTCGACCGGATCCAGATGATTTTTGAAAATTTCTGGACCGCCTATACAGACCGCCCTGCCCGCCCCTGGCAGATCCTTTACCGGATTGAAAGAACCTGTAATTTTTATGGGTTTGCTGCCACTGCTGTTCTGGTTTATTATCAGACCCGGATCTATATGCACCAGGAAGCACAACCCGGCTGTTATCTTCCCCTGGGCCATGTACCGGGTCCCACCCACCCCCTGCTCCTCAAATCCATGGTGCAGCCGGTAATCGGTCAGGGCCGATGGGCTATTCAGTCTGCCATCTCTGTACGCAACTCCCACCCTTTCATGGACCAGCATAAGGTCCGGGCGGTGGTATTGAACGGCCAGTTTGATTCAGATGTGGAATCACAGACAAAACAATACATTACCCAGGTGGCCGGCATTGATCTGCGCACGGACAATTCCACCGAATTGTTTGCCATGCTCTGGGGACAATATTTTGATACCGCCTACAAAGAAAACCAGCGCTACAGAACCATTGAGGACCAGCACCGGCTTGAACTTGAAAACATGTCCATCTGCAGCCAGTCCATTGATTATACGATTTTCAAAACCCTGAGCAAAAAAAATATCCATGAAATTGATGAAATGGCTTTTATCCGGGCAGTACAGGCCATGATTCCTTCCGGGGGTCAGTTTGCCGTATCAGGCATCAGCCGGGTGTCTCCGGACCGGCTTTTTGTGGCAGCCCACAACCGGCCGGTGTATATTGTCAAACGCAGGGAAACATCAGATTTTATGGTGGTGTCGGATATCAATGCGGCCCTGGGTCTTTTCCCCCAGACATTGATCCGGTCCATCGGGGTCAAGCTGATGAAGCTGATGAAAAACTATTCAAAAAGATCCATGATTGTAGAACCTGATTTTTTTGATACTGATACCGATATCCGGGATGACTGGTTCCGGCAGGAAAAAAAGGCCCTTCTCAAGCCGTTTCTCGTGGATATTTATTCACTGGACCAACCGGAAATCTTTGCCCGGATTCAGACAAAAGCCGGTAAAAATGCGGTGATGCGCCACCTGTATTTCCAGGATTTTTCCGGTAAGATCAGAACCGACATCCAGCCTGAACAGACATACCTCACCCCTGTATCATATCAAAAAGAATATGGTAAAACCTTTTACGAAGAGCATCTGCTGGAAATTCCCGGCCTGATGGAAGATATTTTACACCGGTATACAGATGCCGCCATGTCCCTGCCCCGGTTTGATATCCGGCCCCGCTTCCTGGAGAGGCGTTTCGGCAGCAATCTGGCCAACCTCAACCGGATTATTCTGGTAAGCACCGGATTCAGCTATCTGCTGTCGGAAATTGTGGAAAAAACCATGGAGTCTTTTTTTTCCGGCATCAATCTGGTTGTTACCACCCCCCAGGATATCAGCTATGTAAAAACCGCCATCAACCCGGATCATGACCTGGTGATAATGGTTTCCTGGTCCGGCACCACCTCGGATATGATCGATTTTGCCGCAGTGCTGCTCCAGCAGAATATTCTCATGGTGGGTATTACGGAAAAACCGTTTTCCGACATGGCCCTGGTGGTGCGCAAAAGTGTCGGGGTCATCCCGGTCCTCAGCGGTGAAGAGGTCACGGTGGCTCCTTTGAAAAGCGCCTTGTGCATGCTTTTGATCCTGGATCTTTTCTGTCTGTATGTGTGTGAAGCCGTATCCGGTGCAAGAAACATAATTGCCGATCTGGTCAAAGAACTGCACAAACTGCCCTACCATCTGGAGGCACTGCTCGCCGATGAATCAGTAACAGCCTTTTGCCAGGAATCCACCAGATCCAGTTCAAAAACCGTTCTGCATTATATCATTGATGCGTTTCACGATGTGGGCACCGCTAAAATGGGGGCTATGAACCTGGAACTTAATGCATGGACCTCCATGGGAACGGCGGTTGACTATTCCGAACTGAACCGGTTTCTGGACATTCCCATGGCTGAGGATGATTTTATAGTGGTGCTTGCCACCAACAGGCAGCGCCTGGATGAGGCAGTCCAGTTTATGGCAGCCCTGCACCGTCAGAACACCCGCTTTATAGCCGTCACTTACCCGAACAGGGAACAAGAAGAAATCAAAAATATGGCAGAGCAGGTCATTTTGCTTCCCGAGGTGCCGGATCATTTTCAGCCGTTCCTGGATTTGCCGTTTTTGTTTTTACTGGGATTTTATTTTGGCCTTGCCCAGGGCAGACTGGCCGGTGAAATGCCCAGAAACATGGCCAAGTCCGTAACTGCGGGCAGGACAAAAAGCGGCCGGGACTGGTCCTTATTCGATATCCTGGATGATATGGACCAAAAACACCAGGCACTGGGACTGAGCATCTACCCCAGACTGCAGCAGCCCGAGCCTTTATGCTGGATCAATCTGGCCAAAAACACCATTGAAAAGCGTTATTACCAGGATCTTATCCTGCTGGGAACCGCCCTGCACGAAGAAGATGCATTTTCAGCTCTTTTTACCGCTTCCGGTGACACCGGGCTTGAAAAGTTGTCCCGGATCATTTTTACCCACCTGGCAGAGGACGGGATACTGATTTTTGTTCCCCTGGATAAACAGGCGGAAGCCGGATGCAGGAATTTTGCCCGGTTGTGGGAACCTTTTTTAGGCATACCCATCCAGGTGGAATTTGCTGAAAAGCTCAAGGGGATAAGCCCGGAAGACAGCCTGGTGGTCATTGTTGCTTCACAAACACCGGATGAAGACAAGTTATCTGATGTGTTCCACTACCCCCATGAAAATCTGCTCTGGATCGGACCGGTAAATGAGGTGGTATCCCATAAATTATCTGCCGGTTCCCATGAAGGATACTATTTGAAGAATCCCGGCCTTTTCTGCCGGTACGAGCATGTCTATGTGGCTTTGTCTCAGTTATTTTCCAGCATAACGTCCTTCAGGTTTCCCGGACGGGCAAAGCTGTTTGATGCCCATTTAAAGCTGATGCTGCCAATGGTGCAGACAATTCTGGCAGATGCCGGTCTGCGCCGGCAGCTGCAATTGGCCATCCAGGAAAACCAGGTATATAAAAAGCAGTTGTTTCTGACCGGCATGCGGGGCACCTGCATTCCATGGAAAACCAATTTCAGCGGACAGAAATTCAGGGGTATAGAAAGCGATCCTTTCGGGGTTTCCGCCTATTCCCATCTGGTAATGGTGGATTTCAGGATGGATGAAAAATATGTAAAACTGGTACCCAGAAAAAACCTGGTGGCCGATTTTGGAGAATCCAGTGTCCAGAAATGGGAAAACCGCTATCTGGGCGGCGCTTCAGTGGATGAATTTTTATCAAAAACATTCATGCCGTTTTCACCGGATGCGGCTTTGCCCTTTCTGGTTGACGGCCAGTGGTATCTGCCGGTGCTCCAACCCGGATATGATGCAGACCAGGATTGTCTGATCATTATTGACGCCACCAGCGAAACCCAGTTTGATGCGGCCCTGGATGAACTGGCCACTTTCGGCAGCCGAGGTGCCCGGATAGTTGTCCTGACCCAGAAGGCTTTTTCCAGAGATGCCCGGTTGTCCAATCTGAAAAAATATCCCTTAAGCCATATTGTTCTGGTGCCTGGAATAGCTGATAACATAAGTGAGGCCGGCACCATATCCGACTATCTGCTGCCTGTGGCCGTGGGCCTGGTGGGGGCGGCCATGAAATTTCTGGATACCCGCAACAACTGACAGGTCTGTAATACAAAGAAAATGGTGGCGGGAATCATCGGGAAAAAAACCAATGATTCCGGCCACCAGGGAGTTAAAACATGGCTGGCTGTTTGTTTATTACAGAGCTGTCACTGCTTCTTCCGCCCGGGAACTCTTCTTGACTTCATGGGAGGAAAGCAGTTCTTTTGCTTTTTCATTGCACCGGGTGAATAGATCTGTTTCGCCTTGTTTTTCCCAGCTTTCAAACCTGGATCTGTCCATGAGTTCCGGCATGAGATGGGCTGTACGGAAATGGGCAAAGGTATGGGGGTCACTTAAAAAGATGGCATTTTCAGAACTTTTGCTGACCCGGTCAATGACATCCAGGGCCAGGGTCTGCTCATTCACAGGAATGCCTTCGGCAAAAAATTTGGCCATGGCCACCATTTCATCTGCCATGGTCAGCATTTCCAGACTGGAGGTGTGCCCGGACTCAATATAGCCCACATCATGGATGACATTGCACCGGGACAGCAGGGCCGTGATAATGGAGAGCATGCCTTCGGCACCTGCCTGGGCATCAATGACCTTGGAATCGGTTGAACCGGCAAAAGACCAGATGGGAATCTGGTAGAGTTCATCCCGCATGTCGGCAAAGGCCGCCTGGGTCAGGCTCCATTCCGTGCATCCATAGGAGACCACCGTGTGTTTCATGTCCAGAACAGAAACATTGGGGGCAAACAAAAACGGTGCCCCTTTGTTGGCCAGCTGGTGGATCACAAGCCCCACCAGATTTTCGGCAATACCCTGGGCCATTGCACCGGCAAGGGTCACCGGACCGCCCCCCCCGGCATTGCACCCTGAAGGCAGACAGATGGGAATTTCTTTTTCAGCGCAGAACACCAGCTTTTCCATGACGTTTTCCGGATAGTGCAGCGGGCTGATGGCTTCGGAATAGTTGAATAAAAACGGTTTTTTGCGCAGCTGTTTTTCTCCGCCCACAACGGCGCAGGCGATGTCATATATCTGTTTTATATCTTTGCCGCTGTCGGCAATAAAACAGATGGGTTTGTTGCTGTTGCGGACCATTTCTTCAAATACCCGGACATAAATCTGTTCAATGTCCACGTCTTCCGGGTTTCCCATGGACATGGAAAAATCCATATTGGGCAGTGCATCCACCAGTTTTGCAAAGTTGCCGGTATCTGCCAGCACAGGCCGTCTTCTCTCACCGGTTTCAAGGTCAATGGTAAAAATCGTATCCGATCCTGTACCAAAGAAAAAGTTTTCCCCTTCCAGGGGCATGGTCAGATTTCCCATCTGATCGTATATATCAAATTTTTTCGGGGCAGACATGACGGCATTTTCCACCAGAGATTCGGGCATGGTGACACGGTTATCCTTGTCCATGCTGCATCCGTTGTCCAGCAGCATTTCAAGAACGCCCTCATGTTCCATGCGAAACCCTGTGGTTTCAAGAATTTTCAAGGCGGCATCGTGAATGGCCATTGTCTGTTTTTTATTAAAGACCTTTAATCGTGGCTGAAAGGTGGTTATATCCTGTAACATATGTTTTCTCCCTTTTTTGGATTTGGTAATATTTTTTCAGATTCCATGTCATGAGGCAGGGCAGTCAAATTTTCGATAATGAAAAATCTTCCATGATGCTGTCTCCTATTTTTGAATTACGTTATGAACATCGGCCTTGCTGCCGGATAAAAAATGCCTGCAAATGAAAGTTACCCCGGTGGAATATCAGGTACTGCAGGACAAGTTAATTTTTTGTTAGAAATTTATTTCTATGGCATTTACATAACAAAACATTTTCTACTCAAAATATATCTGTACATAAATACTATTGCCGGAACGGCTTTGTCAAGAAAAATCTAAAAAAAAGCAGGGACTAAATATTACCGTTGGGATCTGTCAGGTCTTCTTCCGGATGCATGACATGCTTGGGCGGCTGGGCAGCACTGGAACCAAGATCGGTCTGGCCCAGCATATCCACCAGCAGCTCAAGTCCCCACAAAAGCACGGAAACATCCTCGGGTTTCATCTTTTCAAGTTTTTCCATGAATCTGTGGTGAATGGGGGTGGGAGCGTCCTCAAGAAATTTCAGACCGGCCCGGGTGATTTCCACGTGCACCTGTCTGCGGTCCTTGCTGATTCTGACCCGCTGGACCAGTTTGCGGGTTTCCAGGCGGTCGATGATGCCGGTGACGGTTGAATTGTTGATAAAGACAATCTGGGTTAAGGCGCCAATGGCTATAGGGCCATGGTCTGCAACCTCTTTGAGGCAGATCAGCTGGGGCAGGGTGATCTTGTATTTTTCCTGGAGCTGCTTTGAGTGTCGGGACATTTCCTGAATGATCTGCCGCAGCCGCATCATGATCTGCATACTGATGTTTTCTTCCATGGGCAAAGAGACCTTATTTGCTGTGTAAACTGTGTTATGTTGTTATCTGCAGAGCAAAGGCAGCGGCCTGTTCTCTTACAGATGCATCCATTTCTGCGGGTGTGGTGCATTTGCCTATGTACAGGGTTCCACTATGGATGGTTTTGTGGGGTTTCTGCATCCGGCCAAAGGCGGTAAAGGCTGCCTCGGCATTGTTGTCCCATCCCCCGCCCCCGGTTACCAGAAGCGCCTGGCGCCGGCCTTCCAGCAAAGAGGCATGGTCTGGTTCATGGAACCGGGTATAGAGGCTGTAAGTCCTGTCGATAACCGCCTTGAGCTGGGCTGAAACCCCCCAGAAATATAAGGGAGAGGCAAAAATGACCAGGTCGGAGCCTGCCATCCGGCTCAGAATATCGGGAATATCATCTTTTTGCACACATCCCACATCATCCGGCACATCTTTGCACCTGGCACAACCCATGCAGCCGTTCAGATTTTTCCCATGAAGATAGATGCCGGTTACTTCATGGCCCTGGCGGGAAAGTTCTTCTTCCACCCAGCCTAGCACGGTTGCGGTGTTGCCTTTTTTCCGGGCACTGCCCTGTAAGGTTAGAATCTTCATTGTCATCTCCTGTTTTTGTGGACAAAGGCGGTACTTCCACACATCTATATTTAATAAAAGCCTATTTTACCCAAAGAATAACAATTGTCAAATACATAAACAGGATATGCCCGGCCCGGGGCAAATAGTTTGCTCCAAAAAAGCAGGTAATGGTGGTAAAAATGTATAAACCACGTTTTTTTTAATTGACACCAAACACGGTTTTGCTTGAAAACAAGGATATGATATACCACCATTTTGGCTGTTTGCCATGATCCGGACAAAAAGGAACCCCCCATGCTGAGAATATTCAAAGATGCGCTGCTCAATCCGAAAAATTTTGTGGTAATCCTGGAACTGGTGCCCGGCCGGGATATGGAGGCATATCTCTGAGAGAACATAACCATGCATTTGCAGGGCTCATCCGTCAGCAGTGGCAGGGATGCCCCGGATTTGTGATTAAAAACTGCAGTTCTGCCATGGACCTTGCCTGGGAATTGTATGGTACGGGAAGGTTTCCGGAATATGCCTGGGTCCTTGCAGAAAACCAGACCCGGGGAAGGGGCAGGATGGGCAGACAGTGGGTGTCTGTTTCCGGAAACCTGTTTGCTGCCATACGGCTGCCTGATGCAGCCCGCAGCCTGGGTACCCTGCTGCCCATGGCCGTGGCACTGCCCCTGGTCGATACACTGGCATCCCTGGGTGTGCCTGGCTTGATAAAATGGCCCAATGATATCATGGTGGGCCAGTGCAAGGTGGGGGGCATCCTGGTAGAGGAAAAACAAAAAATACTGGTGGCCGGTATCGGCGTGAATCTGTGTGCAGCACCGGAAAACAGCGGTACGGAAAAGTTTTTTCACATCAGGGCTGGATGTTTAAAACAATCTGGTGTAGATTTGACAATTTTGAGGCTGTGGCATCTGTGTTTGACACAGATCATGCAGACGTTTCCAGCCCTGATATCAGACCCGGCCCTGGCTGCCCAAAAGGTTGATGTACATCTTGCCTGGAAAGACCAGACCGTGGTCGCGGAAAATACCGGCAAAGTTGACGGCCCTGCCAGAATCCTGGGAATAGACCAGCAGGGCCGGCTTTGCCTCCGGACGGCAGCGGGCATATCGCTCATCGATTCAGGAACCATCCACCCCAGGATGACATGATTACACGCTAAGGAGTATTACATGGAAGAAAAGACATTTGAACAGGTGGTCAAAGAAATTACCGGCAAAAAGATCCTGGTGGCCAACCGCGGTATCACGGCAAGACGCATCATCCGGTCCATCAGAGAAGAACTCATGGCCGTACCTGTTTTAACCGTTACCGATGTTGACAAAACCGCACCCTTCACTTCAGGTGCCCAGGAATTGATCCTTTTAGGGGAAAATCCCCGGGCTTATCTGGAAATCGACCGGATATTGGAACTGGCAAAAGAAAACGATGTGGTGGCAGTGCATCCGGGATGGGGATTTGCTTCAGAAGATGCGGGGTTTCCCAGGAAATGTGCCAAAAAAGGCATTTTGTTCATCGGTCCGCCCACCGAGCCCATGACACTTCTGGGAAACAAGGTCCAGGTCAGGGAACTTGCCAGAAGACTTAAGGTGCCCGTGGTACCGGGATCACTTGATGCGGTTGAAATGCACGAAGCCAGAAAAATCGCCCTGGATCTGGGACTGCCGGTCATGCTCAAGGCCGAGGGCGGCGGCGGCGGCCGCGGCATTTATGAAATATATGATATGGACCAGCTGGAAACCGCTTTTTCCAAAGCTGCGGTCCTGGCCCAGGCCTCTTTTGGAAACCCCAGGATCTACGTGGAAAAACTGCTCACATCCGTCCGCCACATAGAAATCCAGGTCATTGCAGACCAGCACGGCAATGTGTTTGCCTTTGATGAAAGAGACTGTACCGTCCAGAGAAACCACCAGAAGCTGGTGGAAATCACCCCGTCGCCCTGGCCCAAAATGACCGAAGACCTGCGGCACCGGCTCAAGGAATATGCCAAAGCCCTGGTAAGGGAGGTGGGATATTATTCTCTTGCCACGGTGGAGTTTCTGGTGGATGAAGACCAGAATCCCTATCTCATCGAGGTCAACACACGGCTGCAGGTGGAGCACGGCATTACCGAATGCCGCTACGGCATTGACCTTGTGGAGGAACAGATTGCCGTTGCCTTCGGGTCCCGGCTGCGGTTTACCGATGAAAAAACACAGCCCTTTGCCCATGCCATCCAGGTACGCATCAATTGTGAAGATCCGCGAAATGATTTTGCCCCCAATGCCGGTCACATTGCCCGGTACATCTCTCCTGGCGGCCCCGGAGTCCGGCTGGATTCCTGCATCGCCGGCGGATATGAATTTCCCTCCAATTATGACTCTGCCGCTTCTTTGCTCATCGCCCATGGAGAAACATGGGAAAAATCTCTGGCTGTGATGAACCGGGCCCTGAAAGAATACATCATCGGCGGGGTGAAAACCACCATTCCCTTTCACCAGAAAATTGTGGCTGACCCGGTGTTCCGGTCCGGCCTGTATGATACCCGGTTTGTGGAAAAAACCCCTGAACTGATGCATTACAGGGACAGTGAATCCGAGGCCCTGCGGCTGTCAAAACTCATGGCAGATATATCTGCCATGGGGTACAACCCCCATATTCAGCTGTCTGACTACCGGGGTGCTGCAGACAAGCGGGTGGGTAATTTTGATCCGGTGCTGCCGGCCCTGGCACCGGTGTCCGCACCAGGCCCCTATCCCAGGGGGGACCGCCAGGCCCTGATCGATTATGTCAGGGATGCCGGTATCGTTCATTTCTCCGACACCACGGCCCGGGATATCACCCAGTCCAACTCCGGAAACCGGTTCCGCCTGGCCGAAGACAAGCTCATGGGGCCGTATCTGGACCGGTGCGGATTTTTCTCCCTGGAAAACGGGGGCGGGGCCCATTTCCATGTGGCCATGATGGCCAATATGACCTACCCCTTTAACGAGGCCCGGGTGTGGAACCAGTTTGCCCCCCTGACCCCCAAGCAGATCCTGGTGCGGTCCACCAACCTGCTGGGCTACAAACCCCAGCCGAAAAATCTCATGCAGCTCACCAGTGAATCCATCTGCGAGCACCATGACATTGTCCGGTGTTTTGATTTTCTCAACCATGTCGCAAACATGCGGCCTTTGGCAGAAGTGGTGATGAACTCCCCCCGGAATGTCTGGCAGCCGGCGGTATCCCTTTCCTGGGCAGCCGGATTTGATGTAAACCATTATATGGGGGTGGTGGAAGAAATTGTCCGGCAGGCAGCGGATGTGACAGGGGTTTCCTTTTCAAAGGCCCAGTCCCTGTTTATCCTGGGTCTCAAAGACATGGCCGGGGTATGCCCCCCGCGGTTTATTTCAGCGCTGGTGGCACAAATCCGCAAAGAATATCCAGCCCTGGTGGTGCATTACCACCGCCACTGCACAGACGGGCTGTTTGTGCCGGCTGTGGGGGCTGCTGCCAGAGCCGGGGCCCATATAGTGGATACAGCCATCGGGGCTGCCGTGCGCTGGTACGGCCAGGGAGAGGTTTTGTCCACTGCGGCTTATATTGAAGAGGAGCTGGGCCTTGCCACCCGGCTGGACAAAGATATGATCCGGGACTGCAATTTTGTTCTCAAACAGATCATGCCGTATTATGACCGGTACACCGCCCCGTATTTCCAGGGTGTTGACCATGATGTGATCCGCCACGGCATGCCCGGAGGCGCCACCTCTTCCTCCCAGGAAGGGGCCATGCAGCAGGGCTATATCCATCTGCTGCCCCACATGCTGAAGTTTCTGGCCGGCACCCGGCAGATCATCCGGTACCATGATGTGACCCCGGGCTCCCAGATAACCTGGAATACGGCTTTTCTTGCAGTAACCAGTGCCTATCAGCGGGGCGGTGAAGATGAGGTCAAGCACCTGCTCTGGATACTGGAAACAGTGATTGCAACTTCGGAAGACCAGCTCAGTGCGGAAATGAAAGAAGAAAGACAGGTGCTCTATAAAGACAGCAATGATGCCTTCAGAAACCTGCTTCTGGGAAAATTCGGAAAGCTTCCCTTAGGGTTTCCTCCGGACTGGGTCTATGCCAGTGCATTTGGAAAAAACTATAAACAGGCCCTGGCCTCCAGAACACAAACCTCTCCTCTGGAAGGACTGGATCCTGTGGATATTGACACCGAAAAGCTGGGACTGGAAAAACAGATCAACCGGGTGCCCACCACAGAAGAGCTGGTCATGTATCTCAACCATCCGGGAGATGCCTTAAAGACCATTCTTTTCCGGCAGGAATTCGGCAATCCCAACCGGGTGCCCCTGGATGTCTGGTTTGAAGGCCTGGTGCCCGGCCGGGAACTGGCCTTCAATGATACAGACGGCAAACCCCACTCCATGAAAATACTGGGGATAGAACAGCCTGATGAAAAAGGCATGAGCATGGTCCGGTACACCCTGAATGGAGAAATTTTCACCCATACGGTAAAAGTAGCTGAAGCCACGGGTTATGCAGCCGACGCCATCATGATGGCAGAAACAGGAAATCCCTATCATGCCGCATCTCCTTCCAACGGAGACCTGTGGATCATGTATGTGAAACCCGGAGATGTGGTGACGGCAGGCGAGGAATTGTTCAACATCACCATCATGAAGCAGGAAAAATCCGTGGTTGCTGCGGTGGATGCTATCGTGGAAAGTGTCATAAAAACCGCTGACTACAAGTTTGACAAAAAAATGGTGCCGGTGAAAAAAGGAGAACTGCTGGTGAAACTGGGGCCGCTGCCCCTGAAATGTGCTGCATGCAGCACCCCTTTTGCCAATACAGATTATAAGTTCTGTCCCCAGTGCGGCGAAAAGGTGTGAACCAGTATGTTTATGACGGTCCCTGAAAAACAAGACGGACACAGGTTCCTCCGGAAGCAGGACAGTCATCCGGCGCTGTGCAGAAACCACAGCGCCGGACGTTTCCCGGACAAATATCTGTGTCTGCCGGAATATAGGCGCACCTGGCGGAATCAATTTTAAAAGTAAAATCAAACCGCTCGGAAAACAGCTTTATGCGCAGCAGATCAAATCCCCTGCCCCCGGCATTGAAGGCATAGGGAATTTTGGTGGTGTATTCGCCTGATACCGGCGGTGTAAAATAATTTTCAAAAATCAGGTGCAGGTTTTCTCTGGTGAACCCGATACCGCAGTCTTTGATCACCAGTTCCGGATGGGTTTTGGTACCGGTGACAATGATGTCGATCTGACCGTGGTCAGGGGTGTATTCAACGGCATTGCGGACCAGACCGGTGACAATGATATCCAGAATCTCTTCGGGCATATGCACAGGCAGGTGAGAATCCAGACGGGTGTTTATGACACATCTGCGAAAAGCAATATCCGGTGCAATTTTTTTCAGGTGCTGTGTAATAAAGTCGTCCAGGAAAATGGTCTGGTTTTCCAGCCGGGCCGGTCCGAAAAGGGTTTCAATGGCCTTATGCACCGCATCCAGGACAGCAATGTTTCGGGTCTGGCTTTCCGCCAGCAGCACAAACTGGTCTTTGCAGGCATCCACCAGCCGGCCCAGGATATGGTAAGCGGCAAACTCCTTTTTCTTCAGCAGATCTTCCACCTCATACTGGATGTCCAGGATCCTGGCAAGGTTTCTTCGGCCCCGGGAAACGATCTTTTCCATGTGGACATCATGTATGCCCCTGGCCGCCAGTTTTTTGGCCAGCAGTTTCATAGCCGCATCCACCACTGACACCGGGGTTTTCAATTCATGGGCCAGGTGGTTGATGACCTTGTCTTTTGCCTGGTTCAAAACTTTCAGATCAGCATAGGACTGTTCCAGTTCCTCATGGATCCGGGTGTTTTCAATGGGCAGGGCCACAGTGCTGGCCACCATCATCAACTGGTCGGTGTCAGTGTCATCAAAGCGGCCCCGGAGTTTGTTCACCACGGACACCACCCCGATGACCCGGTCTTTGAGCTTGATGGGCACTGACAGCATGTTTTCTGCCACCAGATCGGTTTCCTCATCCACCCGTCTCAAATAAAAATCGCATTGTGAAATATCCGGAATCAGCAATGGCCGCCCGGTCTTGTAGACATGGCCCGACACCCCCTGCTCGGCGGAAAACCGTATTTTCTTGAACTTGCTGCCGGATGCCGCATCCTTGAACTGCGCAGAAAAAAAATACAGTTCATCTGTTTTCTCATCTGCCAGAAGGATGAACGCCCCTTCCACGGACACCAGTTTCTGGATTTCCCCGGTGATAATGGCCACCAGATCTCCCAGTTTGTGGTAGGTGTGCAGTGCATTGGAAATCCTGAACATGATCTGGTTGGTTTTTGCCATACGTTTTTCAGCGGTCACATCCCGCAGGATCAACACCTGGCCCATGGGGGTGTCATGTTCATCATACAAAAGGGAGGCGTTGATCATGATATCAAGAATCCGGCCGTCCTTGGTATACCGCTGGGTTTCAAAATCAAGCACGGTACGGTTTGAATACAGCTGCTTCATTCCCTGCTTTGCCTGGCCAAGCAGGTGGGATGGAATAAAATTGATATTTTTGCCTTTTATCTCATCCAGGGTCCAGCCGAACACCCGTTCAAATGCCGGATTGACATATTCCACGGTATTGTCCAGGGAAAAGGCGAACACCGGATCAGACAGAAATTTGAGCAATGTGTTCAGGCGCTTCCGGGCCAGGCGGCTTTCCTTGTAAAGCCTGCCGGATTCATCAGGTTTGCTGCCGGATTTTTCACTGGAAGATGGCATGTTGTCCTGCATCTGTCTGCCTGGGTTGCATCAATTGCCAGCAGTGCTCTAAACGTTCTGCGTACTAAATGTTGTGAAAACCTGGTCCTCACAAGGTTACCTACCATGTTCAGATGGGAAAGTAAATCAATAACCCAGCCGCGGCCGGGCCATTGCATGTAATCCCATGTAATGACATTCTGTTCAGCCGCTTGATACCCGCCCCCTGATGGTAGTGGTGTGACCGGCCCGCGATTGGCATTTGACGTTCCTGTCACACCACTACCATCAGGAGGCTATTCAATATATGTGACGTTGCCTCTACATGCCATTATCCTGCCGGCAGTGGTCAGGGGCGAAGGCCTGCTTGCATTGGGGTGACAAAGTGTTTATATTAACCGGTCAGATAAAGCACAAACAAAAAGAAACAGGAGCGGATCATGGCAGTGGGATGGGCAAAAGACGGGGCTGTGCAGGAACAGATCGATGCCGGGGTGGCAGATGCGGTGAAGCGGGCCAGAAGCCTGCTGGGCCATGGTGAAAGCAGCACCCATTGTGAAGCCTGCGAAGAACCGATTCCCGAGGGCCGGCGCAACGCCCTTCCCGGGGTGCGGCTGTGTGTTCAGTGTCAATCGGAAATTGAAAAAATCGATGCCAAAGGCGGCCTTTACAACCGTCGGGGCAGCAAAGACAGCCAGCTGAAATAGACCGAATCCCGGTATCTGAACCTTGGCCCATCAAACAAAGCATTCCGGCGCCCCTCAGCAAGTATACTTCCAAGAGTGCAGGGAAAAAATACTATCTTGATTTGAATTTGTATGATGCCGACATATGACGGTGACCCAGCGGCCCGGGCTGCCGGCATACTTTCTGGCAGACATCGCTCTAATGATCTATATTTGTTCATTCGCCCTTTTTTTGTCAATAAGGCTGCCATGCACATAACGATGGAGTATGCTTGCCATCAAAGTTTGATAGGGAATACCATTTTCAATGGCGAGTGTCTGTATTTCATCTAAATCTTTAGCTGAAATCCTGATATTGACCCTTTTATCCTTTTTAAGGGTTTTTCTGGCATATTCCTGATGTTTTTTAATTTCAGTCTTATGATTTTGGACCCTTTTCCATTCTCCACGTTCAAAAGAATCAAGGATCTCTTTTTCCTCTTTATCAAGATTAATCTCTCCCATTTTTTTCTCCTAAGTATTCCCGTGTTGCTTTACGACTTGGGATAATTGTTTTCAGGAATATCCCTTTAGGGGACATAACAAATGGAACGATATAAGCATAATTATCAATTGCAATTACCATAATTTGCTGATTCGGGTATTTTTCCTGGTTCGGATGGACAAACAGGTCCAGCAAATCACCACGCTCTATATGCATCACCACCCGTTCAAACCCGATGCCGCGCTCGGCTTTAAGTTTCTCGTTTTTTTGATTATCCCATTTGTAATAATCCATAGTATGAAAATAGCCTTATGTGTGCCTTATGTCAACGGAAAAATGCGGTCATTGATCACAGCGGATTTCTGCCGGATCAACACAACCGTGGCTGCCAGCAGGACTGCCAGCCCGGTCAGGGCCGGGGTGAAATCCCGGGTGATATCAAACACCACCCCGGCAGCAATGGGGGACAGGGCAGCCGGGATGTTGGCGGTGAACAGCCATCCGTACACCCGGGAAATATGACCGCTTCCCCAGCTTCTGGCAGCGCTGGATACATAAAGTACCAGGACCCCGCCATAGTTGAATCCGGTGACAAGGGCAAAGACCTGGAATCCCCAGGCTGATCCGGTGAGAAACGGTGCCGCTGCCAGCACCAGTGCCTGACAGAGCAGGTTGGTCTGGATGGCGGCAGCAGCCTGAAACCGGTCAAACAGGGTGCCCCAGATCACCCTGCCGGCAGCATTGGCCAGGGCGAACAAGGATACGGCGGTGATGCCGATTTCTGCGGCCTGCCCGTTTCCGGAAAAGATCTCCTTGAGGTTGGCGTTCACGGCAAATCCTGCAGCCAGGCCCATGAACATGGCCAGATAAAGCAGTTGAAAATTGGCATGGCCCATCACCTGGGCCGGCTTAAGAGAAGACAGGGGAACAGTTGTTTTTGCGCTTTCAGGAAACTGCATCACACTGCCGGCCAGGACCACCAGGCACAAAAACAGGGCCCCGAAAATATAAAAGGTCTGGAACGGGGTGTACCCGAGGGTGGTGGTGAGAAAGCCCCCCACCTGGCTGACCATGGCGGCCCCGCCGCCGAAGCCGGCCACGGCAATGCCTGTCACAAGGCCTTTGGATCGGGGAAACCAGCGGATGCACACGGCAATGGGAACGATATAGGCCATGCCTGCGCCGATGCCTGCGAGGCATCCGATTCCCAGGACAGTGAACACAAAGCTGTGGCTCCCCAGACCTGCCAGAAGCCACCCCCCGCCGAACAGCAGTCCCCCTGCCATGGCACTGATTCGGGGACCGATTCTGGGCAGAAAACCGCCTGCGATCATCATGGTGAGGGGAAACACAAAATAAAACACGGTAAACGGCACCTGTACCGGTCCCTGGGCAAGCCCTGTCAGGGTCTTGAGGGGCTGGACATATACGCTCCAGGAATAGGTGGCCCCGAGGCAGACCTGCATGAGCACGGCACAAACAAGAATAAGATATCGCATGGCGGATCTACCAGACAGACAGGGCCTGTGACACGGGGTTTCAGGTCAGCATACGGTTTTCAGGGACGCTGCAAGCTTGTCCACATTTTTTGACCGGGCTGTATGCCCCATAAGGCCGATACGCCAGATTTTTCCGGCAAAATTTCCCAATCCGGCACCGATTTCAATTTTATGGGTTTTGAGCAGTCTGCTTCTGACAGCGGCATCATCCACCCCGTCCGGGATGTACACCGCGTTGAGCATGGGCAGGCGGCAGGAGGCATCCACCACCATATGGATCCCCTGGTTATCCAGGGCCAGCACCAGACGCCTGTGGTTTTCCATGTGCCGCTCATACACCCGGGTCTCGCCTTCTTCCAGGATCAGAAAAAGGGCCTGGAAAAGGCCGTAGAGCATGTTGACGGGCGCGGTGTGGTGATAGGCCCGGGTGGCACCCTCCCAGTAGTTCATGATCAAGGAAAGATCCAGGTACCAGTTGGGCACCTTGGTTTTCCTGGCCTGGAGGGCGGCTGCAGCCGCCGGTGAAAAGGAAACAGGGGAAAGTCCCGGCGGGCAGGACAGGCATTTCTGGGTGCCGCTGTAAAGCACATCGATGCCCCACTCATCCATGCGTATTTCCACACCGCCGAAACTGGTCACCGCATCCACCAGAAAAAGGGTGTCACTGTCCTTTAGAAGGTTTCCTATGCCCGGCACCGGATTCTGCACCCCGGTGGAGGTTTCAGCATGGACCACGGCCACCAGCTTATAGGATTTTTCTTTGAGCTTTTTTTGTACTACATCCACGATGACAGGGGTTCCCCAGTCAAATTCCAGGGTATCCACCTGTGCCCCAAGGCGGGCGGCCACATCCTGCATGCGCATGCCGAACACCCCGTTCACCAGGATCAGGACCGGGTCATCTTTTTCAATGAGATTCACAAAACAGCATTCCATGCCTGCCGAACCTGTTCCGGAAATGGGAATGGTCAGTTCATTGTCTGTGTGCAGCAGGGTTTTGAGCTGGTCTTTAATGGCATCCATGATCCGGATGAATTCAGGATCCAGATGGCCCAGGGTGGGTTTTGAAAGTGCCTCCAGTACAGACGGATGGACACAGGAGGGCCCCGGTCCCATAAGGGTGACCGGGGCAATGTCTTTGAGCAGATTTTTCATGGTAATATTCCTTTTTTTACGCAGTGGACAGCATCATGCGTTCATCTCCCCGCTCCATGGCCAGTTCAGTGAGCTGGTCCGCCGGAATATGGCACAGAATTTTGTGGCCGTTTTTCAGGCGCTGAAATTTGGGTTTTTCCAGTTCACAGATTTTCCCGTTGTCCGGCAGCACCGATCTTCTGGGGCACCTGGTGTGAAAGCAGCACCCGGACGGCCGGTTGGTGGGGCTGGGCACATCCCCTGACAGGATAATGGACTGGCGGCGGGCAGAAGGGTCCGGGATGGGTACCGAAGACAGCAGGGCTTCGGAATACGGGTGGTAGGGCGGGGGATAAATAGCGGACACCGGTCCGAACTCCACGATTTCCCCCAGGTACATGACAGCCACAAGATCGGAAATAAAGCGCACCACACTCAAGTCATGGGCAATGAATATCATGGTGGAGCCCATGTCTTCCTTGATCTCATTGAGCAGGTTCAAAACAGCTGCAGCAACGGACACATCCAGAGCAGATACGGGTTCGTCGCAGATCACCAGAGACGGCCGGCTGGCCAGGGCACGGGCGATACCGATGCGCTGTTTTTCCCCGCCGGACAGCTGACGGGGATAGCGGTCATAATAATACCCTGCCAGTTTTACCGCCTTGAGGAGACGTTCCACTTCCTGGCGCACTTTCCGCTTGGGAACGGTTTTGAACTTGTGGATGGGCCGGCCGATCTGGGCTCCTACGGAATAGGAGGGGTTCAGGGTAGAATCCGGGTTCTGAAACACCATCTGCAGTTCCCGGATCAACGACAGATCCCGTTTCTGGGCAGGCTGGTTCAGATCGATACCCATCAGTTCCACCGTGCCGCCGGTGAGCGCCTCCAGACCGATGATGCCTTTGACCAGGGTGCTTTTGCCGCAGCCTGATTCCCCCACAATCCCCAGGGTGGTGCCCTTGAGAACCTTCAGGGAGATATCATCCACCGCTTTTACATACGATTTTTTTTCCAGGCCCAGAATGGCCCGTAAGGACGGATTCTGCTCCGGATAATACAGTTTCATGTTCTGTATATTCAGCAAAGTGTCCATGGCGGAAAAATCATCGTCCCCTTCAGCCATCTGAATGACAGACTCTTTCTGGCCCCGGGAATAATCATCATAGGGCACTTTCAGGGTTTCTCTGCCCAGAAAACACCGGGACCAGTGGTCTTCGGATATGGGCACCAGCTCGGGGTGCTGTGAGGTACAGTTGGCAGTGAGGCTTTTGTCCTCCAGGGACCTGCCTTCAATACGCCAGTCACACCTGGGGGCAAAGATACAGGCATCAAGGTCCCGTTCCGCCGGATCCGGCACCCGCCCCTGGATGGACCACAGCCGGTTGTTGGACAGACTGTCCCCCAGGCGGGGTACACAGCACAAAAGCCCCCGGGTATAGGGATGGGCCGGGTTGGCAAACAGATTCTCAATGGGCCCCTGTTCCACCATTTCACCGGCATACATGACGCACAGCCGGTCACTTACCCTGGCCACAACCCCCAGGTTATGGGTAATGAAAATGATGCCGGTGTTGAAATCTTTTTTCAGATCTTCCACCAGGTCCAGGACCGCCGCTTCCACGGTCACATCCAGGGCTGTGGTGGGTTCGTCCATGATGAGCAGAGACGGATTGTTGAGCAGGGCCATGGCGATCACCACCCGCTGCTGCTGGCCCCCGGAGATCATGTGCACATACCGGTTCATCACATTGGGGGCATCGGGCATGTATACCCGTTCCAGCATGGCGATGCACCGGTCCCAGGCCGCTTTTCCACCTATGTCGGTATGGGCGGTGAGCACCTCTGTGAGCTGGGTGCCGATGGTCAAAGAGGGGTTCAGGGCCTGCATGGGGTCCTGGTATACCATGGAGATGTTGTTGCCCCGGATTTTGCGCAGTTCCGCTTTAGGGGTGCCCACCATTTCCTTTCCCATGAACTTGATGCTGCCCCCCACAACCTTGCCGTTGGAACCCAAAAAATCAAGAATACCAAAGGCGATGGTGCTTTTGCCGCAGCCCGATTCCCCCACCACCCCCACGGTCTGTCCCTGTCTGACGGTAAAATTGACACCCCTGACCGCAGGTACCAGTTGTTTGCGGGTCTGGTAGGAAATGGCCAGGTCCTTGACCTCTAATACCGGTATATCTGATGTATGTTCCATAGGATCGCTTTCGTTCGTTGTCAGTGCCCGGCAGCAGAAGCTGCCGGGCACAGGGTTACTGATATCGCATGGATTCTTCCCGAATCCCGTCTGCCAGCAGGTTGAGCCCCACCACCAGCGAAGCGATGGCAAGAGACGGCCACAGGGCTGCATACGGATTGCCTGTCAGGATAAAGGCCCTTCCTTTGGCAACCATGGAGCCCCAGTCCGGTGATGGCGGCGGCATGCCAAGACCCAGAAATCCCAGGGTTCCCATGGCA
>DATFKQ010000061.1:0-9139 GCA_035268565.1 Desulfotignum sp.
TTGATCACCGGTTTGATGAATGTCAGGGTGCCGATGGAAATCATGACCACCTCTTCAGGGGAAAAGGTTTCTGCCAGCCGGGAGACAACAGCCCGGTAGTCAGCTTCCCATCCTTTGTACCAGACCATGGGGTGGAAATGAAATCCCACGGGAATTCCCCTGTCCGCAAGTTTTCTGGCACTTTGTATCCGCTTTTCCAGAGAAGCGGTGCCCTTTTCCTCGGCCGCGATCACTGCAGGGGTGTTCAAGGACCAGGTGAACACCATGTTGAAGGGCGGCGGGTGTGTCAGAAAATACCTGATCCGGCTGCTTTTGGTTTTCATCTCCAGAATCACCCGGGGATGGGTTGCGGCAAACCGGGTCAGGTTGTCCAGCAGGCCGAACCGGTTACCCCACATCAATGAATCAGAGGACTGGCCTGTTCCGATATGGACGGGGGTATCTTTTTCCAGTGTCAGCCCTTCCAGATGGCCGGCCAGGTCACGGACAAACCGGACCTGGTTGCCGTGGTAAAAGGACTGGATGGAGCAGTAGCTGCAGTCGAATCCGCACTGCTGGACCGCATCCAGGGTGTTGAGGTTGCAGCACCGGGTCTTTTCCGATGCCACCGGGCATTTGCCCATGACAGCCCCCTTCAGGTCCGTCTGCACCATCTGTTCTTCAGGGAACCTGGTTTCTCCGGGTGCAGACCCCTGGCCGGCCGGGTAAGGCTTCGGGGTATTTTTCACTGCCTCATATCCGGATGTGAGCTGGGAGAATATCTTTGCAGCCGCCTGTTTTCCGGTTGTTTTTCCCAGTATCCCTGGTCGGTAAAACCGATCCAGTCCCCCCATGTCCCAGCAGATCAGGTCCAGGCTGTATTCCACCAGAAACCGCAGCTGCTGAAGGGAAAATCCGTGGGTCTCTGACAGATGCTGCAGCCACCTCCGGCGGTCCCGGGGCAGTTTGGAAAAACCGGTGATCTGTTCAAGACGGCGCAATGACATCCGGCCATTATAACGGAAAAACAGCGCTGGTCAAGACGGGAAATGCCCGGTATTTTTTCCGGATGATTCAATCATCGGGTTTCCATTGTTTTTTCACCAGGCCTGTCAAAAAGAGCAGCAGAAAAAAGCCTGTGGGAAAAGCCAGGACCCATATCAGCCGTAAACACCATACAACAAACTCGGCCTCTTCCATGCCTGCGATGAATGCCGGGGCGGGTATTACCATGGAAACGGCAAAGCCAAGTATGATCAGCCGGGGAAACCAGTATCTGCATCTTGTCCACATGTCCAGATTATAGTGCCGGTACAAATTATTTGTAAAGTCTTTGAAATAAAATTGTAAAGGGGCTCTCTAAAACAGCAGGGTACAGAAAATGTCAGGGATGGATTTTCCTGTTGACAAAAAACGGTCTGGCTTTTATATTTCGGGACTGAATATTCATTCCGAACAGGAAATGTGATGGAAACACCCGCAAAAACAAAGTCAGACCAGATCCTGGAAGCAGCACTGCACCTGTTTGCTGAAAACGGCTTCCATTCCGCTCCCATGTCCCGCCTGGCACAGATGGCCGGGGTCGGGGTCGGCAGTATTTACCGCTACTTCAAGGATAAGGATCAGCTGGTGCATGCGGTTTTTGAACATGTGGACCAGGCTTTGACAACCATGCTGGCAGCCTCATTTGATCCGGACCTGTCCGACCGTGATCAGCTGATCCGCATGCTGACGCATTTGATATACTATCTGCATTCCCATCCCCTGGAATTTCGTTTTTTGGAGCAATATTACTACTCTCCCTACGGCCTTGAAAAAAAACGGGGAAAAATGCTCCAGGAAAACAAAAAAAATCTGCCTGATCCCCTGCGCAAATTTTTCTTCGGGGAACTGGATGGTTCCGTTAAAAATCTGCCCTGGCCGGTGTACCAGGCATTGATTTTCGGGCCGGCCACTTTTCTGGTGCGCGATTCTCTGGCCGGACTGGTCACACTGAATGATGAAATGGTGCAGTCTCTGGCCCAAGCCTGCTGGGATGCATTAACAATATAAGGAGTTTTGATCACATGGTGCAAAAAAATCTGTCAGGAAAAATCATTTCCTTCACTGTGGTACTGTGCTGCCTGTTTTTAGCCGGCAGTGCAATTGCACAGGGCCCGCCCGTGCCCCGGGTGCGGGTGATTGCCGTCACAGAACAGGATGTTGTGCCGGCAAACGAATATGTAGGCCATGTGGAAGCGATGCAGAGCGTGGATTTGCGTGCCCGGGTGGAAGGATTTCTGGAAGCAGTGAGTTTCAAAGAAGGGGAGTATGTTAAAAAAGGCCAGGTGCTTTACCGCATTGAACAGGACGGCTATGCTGCAAAAGTGGCTTTGGAAAAGGCCCGGGTAGCCCAGGCAGAAGCGGAACTGGCAAGGGCCAAAAGCCATCTGAAGCGCCTGCAGTCGGTGAGCCGCCAGAGCATTTCCGCCATGGACATGGACAATGCCGTGGCTGCGGACCTGGCTGCCCGGGCAAACCTGGCAGCTGCCAATGCCGCTCTGGACACCAGTGAACTGAATCTGGCCTATACCACCATCACGGCACCCATTTCCGGCCGCATCGGCAGAACCTTCTATACCAGGGGCAATCTTGTGAATCCGGCTTCCGGGATTCTGGCAACCATCGTGCAGACAGATCCTGTACGGGTGGCCTATGCCATCAGTGAAAACGATTTCACCGCTGTGCAGAAAGCACTAAAGGAAATGGAAGGACCCCGGTCCCGACTGCTGGTTCCGCACCTGATACTGCCTGGCACCGGCCCTTATCCTGAGCAGGGCCGGGTAATATTTGTTGACAACCGTGTGGATGCCGCCACCGGAACCATTACGGTCAGAGCACAGTTCAACAATCCAGAGGGCTGGCTTCTGCCCGGGCAGTATGTCACGGTCCAGGTCAAAGCGGCTGCATCAAATCTGTTGCCGGTGGTGCCCCAGTCTGCTGTCCTGGTCAATCAGGACGGACGTTACGTATTGGTTGTCAAGGACGGTATTGCCACCCGGCAGCCCATTGTAACCGGTCCTGCCCTGGACCGTATGTGGGCGGTGGAATCAGGGCTGACCGCCGGAGACCGGGTGATCGTGGGCGGCATTCAGAAGGTGCAGCCCGGACAGCCCGTAGACGCGGTTCCTGCTGAACTGGAGAACTGATCCATGATTTCCAATATTTTCATCCACCGCCCCCGTCTGGCAGGGGTCATCTCCATAGTCATCACCCTGGCAGGTTTTCTGGCGCTGATGACCATTCCCGTGGCCCAGTATCCCCAGATCACCCCACCTGAGATAACCGTATCCGCGTTTTACCCGGGGGCCAGTTCCGAGGTACTGGCCAAGACTGTGGCCGCCCCCCTGGAAAAGGAGGTCAACGGCGTGGATAATATGCTGTACATGTCCTCTTCCAGTTCCAATACCGGCAGTTATTCACTGCGGGTCACCTTTGAGGTGGGCAGTGACCCGGATATCAACCAGGTCAACCTCCAGAACCGGATCCAGCTGGCAACCCCCAGACTCCCGGCAGAGGTGGTGGCCCAGGGCATCAGTGTACGCAAGCGCTCCGGTGACATGATGGCGGCCATCAGCTTTTTTTCTCCGAATAAATCCCAGGAAATGCTGTATTTAAGCAACTATATCAGCGACCAGGTCAAGGACTCCCTGATACGGATCAACGGGGTCAGTGATGCCATGATTTTTGGTGAAAAAGAGTACAGCCTGCGGATATGGATGAATCCGGAACGTATGACAGCCCTGGGACTGACCGCAAATGACATCATTTCTGCCGTGCGCACCCAGAATGTCCAGGCATCCCTGGGGGCAGTGGGCATGGAACCCCTTGAAAACAAGCAATCGGTACAGTTTTCTCTGCGCGCCAAAGGCCGGTTGGTCCAGGTGGCGGATTTTGAAAATATCATTGTCAGGACCAACAATCAGGGGGGACTGGTGCGGATCAGGGATGTGGCCCGGGTGGAGCTGGCTGCCCAGTCCTATGCCACGGAATCAACCCTCAACGGCAATCCTGCAGCCACCCTGGCCGTCTACCGGGCATCTGATGCCAATGCCCTGGAAACCATGGAAAATGTCCGGGCAGAACTCAAAAATCTGGAATCAGGCATGCCCGAAGATGTGGCCTATGAAATCATTCTGGACACCACCCGGTATGTATCCGCTGCCATTGATGAAATCATTTTAACCCTGTCTCTGGTGACCCTGCTGGTAATTGCCGTAATTTTTGCCTTTCTCCAGAACTGGCGGGCCACCCTGATTCCGTCCGTGGCCATCCCGGTATCCCTGATCGGCACCTTTGCCATTCTCATGGCCCTGGGATACAATGCCAATACCATTACCCTGTTTGCCCTGATTATGGCCATCGGTCTGGTGGTGGATGATGCCATTGTGGTGGTGGAAAATGTGCATCGGGTCATGCATGAAGAAAATCTGTCCGCACCTGCAGCCACAAAAAAAGCCATGGCCCAGGTGGTCGGTCCCATAATTTCCACCACCCTGGTGCTGTTTTCTGTGTTTGTGCCGGTGGCGTTCATGCCGGGAATAACCGGGCAGCTGTACCGCCAGTTCGCCGTAACCATGTGCAGTGCTGTACTGCTTTCCGCCACCTGCGCCCTGACCCTGAGTCCGGCCCTGTGTGCCACCTTTCTCACCCGGCACCGGCAGTCTGCAAAAGGTCCTTATGCCTGGTTCAACAGTCTGGTTGATGTCAGCCGCAAAGGGTATGTAGCAGGGTCCGCCTGGATGATCAGATGGCTGGTGGTTCCCATATTGATGTTTGCCGGGGTTATAACAGGTGCAGTCATGCTGTTTAACAGCACACCCACCAGTTTTCTTCCTTCGGAAGATCAGGGATATTTCTTTATCAATGTGCAGCTGCCCCAGTCTGCTTCCCTGTCCCGCACCGCTGCCGTGCTCGATGATATCACCAGGCAAATGCACAGCATCGATGGAATGGCCAACATGATCGGTGTGTCCGGCTTCAGTCTGCTCAGCGGGAACGCCGACAATGTGGGGTTTGCCCTGGGTATTCTCAAACCATGGGATGAACGGCGCCTGCCGCACCAGCATCTGGATGCTGTTGTGGGCCAGGCCCAGGGGAAACTGGCAGCCTTAACTGATGCCAATGCCTTTGCTTTTGTGCCGCCCCCCATCTCCGGGCTGGGTGCCAGCAGCGGTTTCACTTTTCAGTTGCTTGCCAAAGAAGGGCAGGATCCCAAAGAGTTGTTCGGCATGGCCCTTAACCTGATGATGGCTGCCAACCAGGACCCGGCACTGTCCCAGGTATTTACCACTTACACGGCAGATACCCCCCAGATCTTTGTGGATGTGGACCGCACCAGGGCGGAATACCTCAAGGTGCCGGTGGCGCGGATTTTTTCTACCCTCCAGGCCCACCTGGGGTCAGCCTATGTCAATGACTTTAATCTCGGGGGCCGGACCTACCAGGTCAAAGTCCAGGCAGACGGACCCTTCCGGGATACAACAGAAGATATCAAGCGCCTGTATGTGCGCAGCAATGACCAGAAGATGGTTCCCCTCACTACCCTGGTAACCCTGCGCACGGTTCTGGGACCCCAGCTTATAAAGCGGTATAACCAGTTCACCAGCGCAGATTTCAACGGCAATGCCGCCCCGGGATTTTCCTCCGGGCAGGCCATGGCTGCCATGGAACAGGTGGCTGCCAAAGAGCTGGCCACAGGTTTTGACTATGAGTGGTCTGCCCTCTCATACCAGGAAAAACGTACCGGGGGCCAGGTTGTCTGGCTGTTTGCCCTGGCCCTGGTCTTTGCCTATCTGTTCCTGGTTGCCCAGTATGAAAGCTGGAACCTGCCCTTGTCCATTGTTTTGACCATACCGGTGGGTACCCTGGGGGCCATGGCCGGGCTGTGGCTGATGGGAATGCCTTTGTCCATTTACGCCCAGATCGGTCTGGTGCTGCTGGTGGGTCTGGCAGCGAAAAATGCGATTCTTATTGTTGAATTTGCCAGGGGTCAGCGTCTGGCAGGTCTTTCCGTTGCAGAGGCGGCTGTGACCGGCGGGGCCATCCGTTTCCGGCCGGTACTCATGACCTCTTTAACGTTTATTTTCGGACTGGTTCCCATGCTCATCGCCACCGGGGCCGGGGCCGGCAGCCGCCGGGCCATCGGCACTGCGGTTTTTTCCGGTATGTGTGTGGCCACATTTCTGGGTATTTTTTTGATTCCTTCTTTCTATTATATTTTTCAGACCATCAGTGAAAAAGGTCGGGCCCGACGGTTGTCAAGGCAGCAGCAGGATTCGCTGGACATGACGGCACCGGAAACAAGAACAAAAGAATCGAGGTAATACAGTATATGCATTGTTTTTTGAAAACAGAGACCTGTCATAAACCCGGATTTTTTTTCAAGGCAGCTACCCTTGGTTTTTCACCGGTAATAATACTGGTACTGATAATCATGTCCGGATGTGCTGCAGTGGGTCCTGAATTCCAGGCACCAAACCTGCCCGCTCCTGATACCTGGCACACGGAAATGGCAGGGGGGCTGGCAGTTTCTGAAACAATACCTGATGACCAGGGTGCCTGGTGGCAGGTTTTTCAGGATCCTTTGCTGACCCGGTTGGTTGAAAATGCAGCAGCCGGCAACCTGGATCTGCAAAAAGCGGTGGTCCGGATTGAGGAAGCCCGGGCCCTCTACGGCATCAGTCAGGCTGATGATTATCCGGTCCTGGACAGCACTGGCGTGATACAAAGGCTGCGGCCCAGTGAGAAAACCGGCTTCGAAACAACCTCCGGATTTTACCAGGCCGGTTTTGATACTGCCTGGGAAATGGATATCTTCGGCAAGATCCATCGGTCACAACAGGCAGCCCTGGCAGAGGTGGAAACCCGTCAGCAGGCACTGGCCGCACTGCTGGTCAGTCTGCAGGCAGAAGTGGCTCTCAATTATCTGGAACTGCGCACTTTTCAGGAACGGCTCATTGCGGCCCGGGGAAATCTGGATGTGCAAAAGGAAACCTATGAAATCAATTTGTCCCGGTTCAACGCCGGATTGATCGGAGAACTGGCAGTACATCAGGCCCAATACATTCTGGAGCAGACCCGGTCCCAGATCCCACAGCTCCAGGACGGTCTTGGCAGGGCGGCAAACCGCCTGGCCGTGCTGGTGGGCGAACGTCCCGGCACCCTGCATGAAGAATTGACCAAAAACTACGCCATTCCCTGCATTCCCCTGGAAGTGGTCATGGGGATTCCTGCCCGCACCCTGCGCCAGCGTCCGGATATCCGCAGGGCAGAACGTGCCCTGGCCCGGGAAACCGCCCTGGTGGGAGTGGCCATGGCAGACCTGTATCCGCAATTGCAACTGACCGGCACATTTGGTCTGGAAGCCCTGTCCGTCGGGAATTTTTTCAACAGCTCCAGCCGTTTCTGGGGGATCGGTCCCCGGGTTTCGTGGCGGCTTTTTGACGGCGGCCGGATCCGTCAGGCCGTGGCCGCCCAGTCCGCCCGCCAGGAACAGGCCATGATCGATTACCAGGCTGCATTGCTGACAGCCCAGGAAGAAATTGAAAATGCCATCCTGGCATTTGCCAAGGAACAACTCCGCCGCGATTCCCTGGTAAAGGCCACTGCAGCAGCCAGAAACGCCGACCGCATTGCCAGAGACCAGTACCAGGCCGGCCTGGTGGATTTCAGCAATGTGCTGGATGCCCAGCGGTCCCTGCTTTCCTTTGAAGACCAGCTGGCCCAAAGCCGGGGCGCGGTAAGTGCCAACCTGGTACGCCTGTACAAAGCCCTGGGCGGCGGGTGGCAGCATATGGCCCAGTGATGCAGGGCCACCTATATGCTGAACAAGAAAGAAGATGTGATGAGCAGACCTGATTCACCCTCCCGGACAAACCATTCCAGGTTGTCACTGTTTTTTGCAGGGGCAAAAGACACCTTTCCGCTGATTGTGGGTGCGGTGCCCTTTGGTATTATCTTCGGTGCCCTGGCTGATACAGCCGGGCTTTCCTTTGGCGCTGCAATGGGGATGTCCCTGTTTGTTTTTGCGGGCTCTGCACAGTTTGTGGCCCTGGGTCTGGCAGCCTCAGGCACCCCGTGGCTCATGATAGTGGTAACCACCTTTGTGGTCAATCTGCGCCACATGCTCTACAGCGCGACCATGGTGCCTTTTTATAAACACCTGCCCCATGCCTGGAAAATGGTACTGGCCTTTGGTCTGACTGATGAAACCTTTGCCGTGGCCGTCACCCGGTACAGCAAACATGATGGCGTCACCGGCAAACGCTACTACAACCTGGGTTCCATGGTGTTCATGTACCTCAACTGGAATCTGTGCACCCTGATCGGTCTTACCGCGGGAAAAACCTTTCCGGAAATATCCCGGTGGGGGCTTGATTTTGCCATGCCTGCCACCTTCATCGGCATTGTCATCCCGTATCTTGTTTCCAAACCCATGTGGGCTGCAGTGATTACAGCCGGAACGGTTTCCATTACCGCCCAGGGCCTTCCCCACAAGCTGGGTCTGATGCTGGCCGCCCTTGCCGGTGTTACAGCCGGTGTGGTGTGTGAAAAAATGTTCTGTGAAAGAAAAAAGGAAAAATGACCATGTCTGTTGCCGGCATACAATTATCTGAAATCTATATGGTCGCGGGAATGGCTGCGGTAACCTTTGGCATACGCTATATTCTTTTTCCTGTTTCCGGGCGGATGCAGTTTCCAAAGCTGGTTGAAAAAGGGCTGAGATATGTGCCTCCTGCTGTACTCACAGCCATCATAGTGCCCTCTGTGCTGATGCCCGATGGAAAAACCCTTGATCTTAACCTGAATAATCCGTATCTCATCGGCGCCATTGCCGCTTGTATCATCGGCGGTGTGTTCAAAAACCTGCTTTTGACCATTGTTTTGAGCATGGTGGTTTTTCTGGCTGCCCAATGGGCTTTTGCAATGGGATAGGTGTTTTCAGACGGCCGCGTTATCAAAAACCCTGTCAGAAGACATCCCATAACAGATGGCAGAAAGGAGAAAATCAGATCATATATTTTGTAATGATCTTTTCATCCAGGCCGAATCATATGGATGACCGGGTTTATTGGTGCTGCATGCGCTCCAGGATCTGTGCCAGTTTTTTCTTTTCATC
>DATFKQ010000062.1:0-63248 GCA_035268565.1 Desulfotignum sp.
ATACAATCGCTTTCATTATAAACAGGCACTATAACCGTCAGGGATCTGCCCTGTTTGCAATGGTGTAAAATTTCAATCTGTTCAAAATATTCAGCAGACATATATTCTTCCTAAAAAACCCATTTTCGGCTGATGTAAAAATAGTTCATTTGAAAAAGGATTATACCAAAGGGAGATTACACCATCCTTTCAAACACATTACATTTTTGAAAGGATGGCGCTCTTCAGAATCAAATCGGAAGGAAAACTGAAAACGTCGTCTTTTTATCCGGTGTGCTCGAAACGGCTACCCGGCCATTGTGGGCCGAAACAATGGCTTTTACAAAGCTTAATCCCAGTCCGGTACCTTTGAGGGACCTGCTTTGATCACCGCGATACAGCCGGTTCCAGATTTTTGGTATATCTTTGGGTGAAATTGTTATGCCGCTGTTTTTAACAGTAATTTTTATTTCATTTCCGGTGATGTGTGCATCTATCACAATGGAACTGTCAGGTTCTGAAAATTTTACAGCATTATCCAGGAGATTTGCGAAAACCTGTCTCATCCGGGATTGATCTGCACGAACCAACAACTCACGGGCAACGTTGTTGGTAATTGTTGTATTCTTCTCCTCAGCAACTATTTCATACATATCACACACCGGATCCACAAGATCTGCCAGCAGCAATGTCCGTATGTGCAGCTTCATGACCCCTGCATCAGCTTCAGATATGTCCATCAGGGTGGTTAGGGTTTTAATGATCAGCTCTGATTCTTCCATGACATCCATATGGGATTTTCGGCTCACTTCCATATCAGGCCATTTTGTCAGTGCATCTTCGGAAATAATTCTCATCCGGGTGAGAGGTGTTCGAAGATCATGGGCCACATTATCCAGAGATTCCTCCATGCCCTTGATAAGCCTGCTTATCCGGTCGAGCATTTTATTGAACAACCCTGCCAGTTCATCCAGCTCATCTCCGGTGCCCTTGATGGTAACCCGGGAATTCATGTTGCCTTCATCAATTGCCTTTACAGTACCAATAATGTTTCTCAGTGGGCTGAGTGCCCGCATGGAGAGGAGCAGTCCGCCAATAATGCCTGCCAGAACAAAAGGGACAGTCCCCCAGTAAAACAAATACAGGAACTGGCCCAGAATATGATCCCTTTCTGTGGAATTCATCCCCACCTGCAGGAACCAGTTGTCCGGAAGTTTTGTGGTGATTATATTCAATTCATGGTCTGTTCTTGTGCTTTTTAAAGATAGTGATTTGCCATTTTCCAGGGTTTCCTGATAAAGTGCCGTAAGCGGAAATTCTTCATTTTCAAAGGGTGAAAACAGATATCTGGTATCATTTTGGGGGTCGATCAGCCTGACAAACAGATTGCTTTTCAATCTGCTGCTCATGCTGAATTCTACAAACTGACGGACGCTTTTTTCTCCGCCGAAATCATATTCTGCTTTTATTTCACTGATTTCAATTTCAATTTGCTTCAACGTCCAGTTTTTGAGGGTTCCTGATAAAAACACATAGGCACAAATGAAAAATATAACCGCGAATGAAAAAAAAACCCCTGAATACCAGAGGGTGAGTTTAAAACCGATTTTTTTACTTATTTTACGCAGGTACGTCCAGAACATAACCGACGCCCCTTATGGTTCGGATTGTTTTTTTTGTGTATTCCTTATCAATTTTTCCCCGAAGCCTGCATACAAGGACGTCCACAACATTTGTCTGTGGGTCAAAGTTGAAATCCCATATTTTTTCCAAAATTAACGTTTTTGAAAGCACCTTGTTCGGATTACGCATGAAATATTCAAGTAGTGCAAATTCGCGCGGCTGCAGGATAATTTTGTCATCTCCTCTGAAAACAACTCTTTTCATAAGATCCATGGATAAATCTCCCACAGCAATCTGTGAAGAATCCGGAATATTGTTTGATCTTCTTATCAGGGCTTTTACCCGGACAAGGAGTTCTGAAAAGGAAAAAGGTTTGGTCAGATAATCATCTCCACCTTTTTGCAGGCCCTTTATGCGGTCATTGACGGTTCGTTTTGCGCTCAATATCAGGACAGGGGTGGAGATGCCATTATGCCTGATCATTTCAATAAGCGACAATCCGTCAAGCTGCGGGAGCAGGATATCAATTACAGCAGCGTCATATTTTTTTGTAAGGCACATATGCAGCCCCTGTTCACCATCAACCGCCAGGTCAACAAGGTATCCATCCTGCTCAAACCCCTTTTTTACAAAAGAGGCTATTTTACTATCATCTTCGATCACCAGCAGGTTCATCAGATCACCCTTCAGACTGACTGCCCCAAAGCGTGAAAAGACTTTTCTGACCTTAGTCATTCAACGCTTTGCCAATATTGTTTATATGTATAACAATAAATTCAGTGGCCTGGCAATCAAAGAATGCAACCCCAATCCATCGTCCATTTTTTTCAGGCACATCCAAAGATAATTTATCATTTGCGTTGGGTTTCATCATGATATAGATTTTGCAGAGATAAACTCTGAGATGCGGGGCGAAACAAATGCAGGGAAAACAATACCGGTTAGATGACCAGATTATTACCGGGTACGATGATTTTTTTTATACTTGGGAAAAAAACATGGCCATGGGTGAGCACCGCATAGGGAATTGTTTTGTCATTGGAGATATTCTCATATTCGGACCGTGGACACAGAAAAAAGAGGGGTGTCTCCGCTTTCTGCTCGATGTTATTCGATATGCTGGTCTTGATATCTTTAAGAGGTGATGTATAATTACAACAAAACAAACCATATAAAGAGGGAATTATGCCCACAATATCAATGTTTTACGGTATCCTCATCTTGATGTATTTTTATGACGACAAGAAACACAAAATGCCTCATATCCATGCAGAGTACGGTGAGTACACGGCTTCTATAGCTATTAAGGATGGGTCTGTTTTAAATGGCAGTTTACCATCCAACAAGATGAAGCTTGTCCAAGCCTGGATAGAAATTCATAAAGAAGATTTGCTGGCTAATTGGAAACTGGCAGTTGCGGGCGAACCTGTTTTTAAAATAGCACCTTTAAGGTAAAAGGATAAAAATATGGATAAAATCATTAAAGCCATTCCCTTAAGGGATTACCGGATTGACATTCTGACAAGTAGCGGAATTTCCGGTATTTTTGATGTTAAACCTTACTTAAAAGGCAGTGCATTTAAAGATCTAAAGAATAAATCATATTTTAGTCTTGTTCGTCCTGCGCACCATGGGATTATGTGGCCCAATGAACAAGATTTCAGTTCTGACACAATAATATGGGACATCAAAAATGCCCCGCCACAATCTAAATAATACCAGGGCCGCTCCGGCCCCGGTCACGCCCCAGGTGTGCAGAATCAGATATGAAATTTTCTGGTAGTCCCCACGGTGAGTTCATACAATGTGTCTTTGAACCCAAAGGTGAATATATTTGACGGGCTGCACTCCAGGGTGACTTTGCAGCTGTCCTGGGTGGTCTCAAATGCCAGGGTGCTGTTCCGGTGCCGCACCTGCATTTGCAGTTTTTCAAGCACTTCCGGCAGTTCCGGATTGACCCACAGCATATTGTCCCTTGTTTTTATGCCCATGTAAGCTTCCTGGAGTATGTTTATGGTGCCTGCCATGGCGCCCAGGTGAATTCCTTCCTGGGTGGTGCCCCCCTGGATATCTTCTATATCGCTTTGCAGGGCCTTTAAAAAGAAATTCCAGGACCGCTTCCGGTCTGAACGGGCCAGGACCCAGGAATGCACCACCCAGCTCAAAGTGGAGCCATAGGAGGTGCGCTGGACATAATACTCTATGTTTTTGGGGATGGTTTCATATTCAAAGGGATACCCCAATTGTTTGAACAGGGTTCTGAGCTCGGGCGCGGAGAACAGATAAAACAACATGAGAACATCCGCCTGCTTGGATACTTTATACCGGTTGGCACTGTCTCCTTCTGCTTCCAGTATCCGGTCCATGCGCTGGATATTGATATATTTTTCCCTGTATTTGTCCCAGTCCAGCTCTTTGAGCTGGTCATAGTGTTCAAACTGGCTGATGATGTTGCCATCGTGAAAAACCACCCGCATTTTCCGGCTGATATCCCACCACAGGTCTTTATCTTCTTGGGTGATCTCCAGGTTTTCACAAATCTCCTGCATCCAGTCCACCGGCAGAATATCCAGGGCGTTCAATGCCCGGTCCAATACCCAGGTTGCCATTATATTGGTATAGGCATTGTTGTCCAGGCCTGGCTCATCTGCATCCGGGTAGGCATCATGGTATTCATCAGGTCCCATTACCTTGAGGATCTCGTAGCGGTCGAGTTCTTTGTTGTAGGTGGCAATACTTGCCCAGAATTTGGCGATTTCCAGCAAAATCTCTGTGCCGTATTCACACATGAACTGGATGTCGCCGGTGGATTCAAAATATTTCCAGATATTGAAGGCAATGGCTGCATTCACATGTTTCTGGAGATGGGAATTGTCCGGAATCCACCGTCCTGACTGGGGGTTCAGATGTACTGTCTGGCTTTCTTCCCTGCCGCTGCTGCTGCTCTGCCAGGGAAACATGGCACCGTCATATCCGGATTTTTTTGCAGCAGCCCTTGCCGTATCCAGGCGGTGGTACCGGTATAAAAGCAGAGAACGGGTGATTTCCGGATACTGCAGGGTGATAAAAGGATAAATATAGAGTTCATCCCAGAAAATATGGCCCCGGTAAGCTTCTCCGTGCCAGCCTCTGGCAGGTACCCCCACATCCAGGTTGATGCTCTGTCTGGAGGCAGTCTGGAGCAGATGAAAGGTATACAGCCTGACAACCATCTCCGGGTGGTAGTCAGGCCGTTTTTTTCTGCGGTCGGTCATTTTCATATCAGATCTGCGCCACAACTGCTGCCAGGCCAGCTTGTGGCTCTCCAGCTGGTGATCGAACCCCCCGGCCCGCCGGATCCTTGCCTTTGCAGCCAGGCCGCACTCGGAGATGGCAATATCCCGGGAGGTATGCACCAGCACGATTTTTTCCACCTGTATGGTTTCTTTCCGGCTGATATCCACGGTATAGCGTTTGCCCACATACCCGTTGTCATTTATCAGCTCCGGTTCCAGATCCAGGGGCCGGCCCTGTTTTGTTATGGTGTTTCTTGCGGACATGGCCACCCGCAGTTCAGACTGGACAGTCTGCACTTTTAAAAAAACCGGTCTGTCCTTTGTTGATTCGCTTTCCAGCACTTCCAGATGCCGGCCGTTCAGATCACGGTACCGCTTCACCCCCCGGTTCTGGACCGTGCCGTCAATGGCGGATTCCACCTCAAGGGTTCCGTCTGTATTTTCACTGGTTAAAAACACCTGCATGCCTGCGGTGTGCCGGTCCCCCATATGGATAATCCGGTGTTCTTCCATCCTGATGCGGCGTTTTTCTTCATCTTCATAAACAATAATATAATTGAGCATCCCCTGCTGCAGATCAAGTTCCTGGCAGTAGGAAACAATGGTGGCGGTTTCCGGGGAAAACCACTGCCCGCCGGTGAACCGGAATCTGAGGCACAGCCAGTTGGGCATGTTGACAAGGTCTTCGTTTTCAATATCTTTGTCTGCAATCTTTGTGGTGAGCCGGTTGTACCCCCCGGCCAGGTAGGTGCCGGGATAATGGATGTCATCGGCAGACACCTGGGCGCTGGCCCCCCGGGTGGCAAAATAGCCGTTTCCCAGTGTGCACAGGGCTTCACGAAGGCCCTGATCCTGTGGTTTATAGTTATCATAGGTTAAATTCCAGGCAGTCATATTATTTTTCCTTTTCATCAAAAAATGTTTCTAAAAATGCAGCGGTTTCCCCGGTGTTTTCAAGCACAAAATCTGCTGAGGTGGGATGAAAACTGCCTTTGACAACAATGCTGGTACCGATTTCATCCAACGCTTCAAATGCATCTTCATCAGTTATATCATCACCGATATACATGGGATAATAGGTATCCAGGTTCAGCTTGAGTTTTTCCATCAGCCAGGCCAGGGCTTTGCCTTTGTGCCAGTCAATATCCGGCTGGAGCTCAAACACTTTTTTGCCTTCAGTGATGCGCAGCTGTGCATTTTCTTTTTGCACCCGGCGCACCGCTTCTTTGACCGCACCTGCCTGTGCAGGTGCAACATTGCGGTAATGGATGGCAATGGAAAATTTTTTGCGCTCAATGGCAGCGCCTGGAATGTCGGCCAGGTTTTCTTCCAGCCGGGTTTCGGCCTTGTCCAGAACAGGCAGAAAATCTTCTCCTTTCTGCATTTCAAGGCTCAGGTTTGCAGGGCCGGCAATATCAAAGCCGTGGCTGCCGGCATAATAAAGATTGTCCAGTTTTACAAAATCCTGGATGGTTTTAAGGTCCCTGCCGCTGATCACGGCAATCACCCATTTTCCCGCCACTTTTTCCAGGGTTTGTCTCATGTCCGGATCAAGAAATGCCTTTTCCGGATCATTGACAATAGGGGTCAGGGTGCCGTCATAATCCAGAAAAAGGGCGGGTGTCCTGTCCCCGGCTGCGTGTAAAATATCCTGGATATGGTCCAGGGCAGGGGGCAGGGAGGTGACGTGTTTTTTTCTCACCGGCAGTCTGCCGTTGATGCGGATATTACACAGATCTGAAAAAACAATATCTGCCCCTGCGTTTTTAAGCGTGTCTTCGCTGCCGGTCCTGTCCACACCGATCACCGGATGAAAACCGCCTTTTTTCCCCGCATCCACCCCGGCGATGGCATCTTCAAAAACAGCGGCCCGCTCAGGGGTAACTTTGATACGGCGGGCAGCTTCCCAGAAAATATCCGGCTCCGGTTTTCCTTTCAGCCCGAGTTCCTGGGACACGATACCATCCACAACGGTGTCAAACCAGTCTGCAATACCCACAGATTCAAGTACCGGCACACAGTTTTTACTGGCTGAGATCACAGCTGTTTTCCAGCCCTGCTTTTTTGCTTCATACACCAGGCTCAGGGTATCTTCGAACACAGTGGGCCCTTGTTTCCGCAGATAGTCATTGAAAATTTCATTTTTCTGATTGCCCAGGCCATATATGGTTTCTTTGTCAGGACCATCAGATGGATCTCCCCAGGGCAGATCGATCCCCCGGGAATTGAGAAAGGATGCAACCCCGTCGAACCTGGGTTTTCCATCCACAAACTTTCTGTACTCTTTGACCATGTCAAAGGGGATGAATTCTTCATTTTCCCGGTCGGCCCTGTTTTTCAGATATCTGTCAAAAAGCGTTTTCCAGGCCCGGGCATGCACCGCTGCAGTCCTGGTGATCACGCCGTCAAGGTCGAAAATCATACCATCGCAGTTTTCTTTTAAAATTTCATAACCAGCTTGATTCATGTTTTTTTCCTTTCGGCTGACACCTGTTTTTTTATTTATCTTTATCTTCTTACAGGATAGAACTTATCCTAAGTTTTTTTTTATCCATGCATCAATACAGAAAAACCCCCATATCCTTGATTTTCTCACCGCATTTTCCTTTTGCTGTGTACAGACAGACCCGGCAGAAAAGAAAAATCTGCGGTTACCTGCATACTGGAATACAAAAAAATGGGGGTTTCTCACGATATGATTTTTTTTCAGGCGCTGGTACCGTAACAGGAAAAATGAAAGCGATAAGCGCTTAGCCATAAGCTCTTAGCTGTTAGCGCTTAGCTTTTAGCCGGAAGCTGCGTATTCATGGCTTTCATATACAAAGATAATCAGGTCGATAGTCTGAATGAAATAAAAAACCAAAGATGTTCATATGAACACCACAACGCAAGGGAGGAAAAAAAATGACAGACCGCTTGAAAAACAAAACAGCACTGGTCACAGGCGGCGCCAGAGGGATTGGGCGTGCCATCTGCAAGCTTTTCGCCGAAGAGGGCGCCTATGTGATTGTCACCGATATTATAGAGGATGAAGGAAAAGCCCTTGTGGAAGAAATTCGCAAAAACAAGGGCAAAGCAGAATACCAGCACCTGGACACAGGAGATGAAAAAAATGTGGCCGAAGTTATCACCCCGGCTGACAGTATCGCTGTTCTGGTTAACAATGCCGGTATCACCGGTCCTGACAAACCAACCCATGAAATTGATGCCGAAGAATGGGACAACCTGATGCGGGTGAATGTCAAAGGGGTGTTTTTGTGTACCAAATATGCGCTTCCCCATATGATAAAAAACAAAAGCGGCAGTATTATAAATCTGTCTTCCATTTACGGGATTATAGGGGCGCCGGATCTGCCGGCCTATCATGCCTCAAAAGGAGCGGTCAGGTTGATGAGTAAAACAGATGCCCTGCTGTATGCAAAACAGGGCATTCGCGTGAATTCCATTCACCCCGGTTATATCTGGACCCCCCTTGTGGAAGATCTGGCAAAAGCCTCAGACGAAGGGGTGGATGCTTTCAGGAAAAACCTGGACAGCAAGCATCCGGTGGGCCATGTTGGAAAGCCTGAAGATATTGCCTATGGGGCCCTTTACCTGGCATCGGATGAATCCGTATTCGTTACCGGCAGTGAACTGGTGATTGACGGCGGATATACAGCCCAGTAGCAGTTTGCCCACACCTGTTGGTATCATGTGCTCTTTTTATCAGTCTGCCGGGCCAGCAGTTCATGCTCTCCTGTGAGGATGATTTCCATGATTTTGTCCGGCGGCTGATCTGTTTTCACCGGCATGTGCATCTCTTTGGGGATATCGTCAAAAGGATCCATGCTCTTTTTTATATGATCAAAATGGGCAAGCCCGGCATCAGATAAGGATGACGTATGTTCACGGGTTTTAAGCCGGTTTTTTATTTCCGGCTCCGGACAACGGCATTCAACAAAAATGATATTGGCAGAGGTGTCTTTTGCCAGCTGCAGCATATCCTGTCTTTGTCTGCGCCTGCGGCAGGTGGCATCCAGAATCACGGAGCTGCCTTTTTCAAGCGCTGCCTGGGCCGTGAGCAGCATCCTGCCGTACACCAGGGTTGTGGCTTTTGGCGCATACATCCCCTGCTCAAAGCCCTGGTCAGAAGATTTTTCAGAAGCGTCATCAAACAGGAATTTGCGGATTTCATCACTGCGGATACAGGGGATGGAAAACAGTGCTGCCAGTTTCTTTGCCACTGTGCTTTTGCCTGTGGCAATCATTCCGCAGACCACCCAGATGACGGGACAGGCCATTTTCAGGGCATATTGATATGCCAGGTCCACATATTGTTCCATTTTATGGCTGAGTTCGGCTTTTTTGACATCAGCGTTCGAAGGGATCTGACCTATGTGCAGATTATATACCTTTACCTGCACCATGGCCCGGAAGCACTTGTAAAAATCAATCACCTGCATCAGATCCGGGTCACTGGTGATTTTTACATACCGGCTGAGCAGGAAGAGCGCTGCCGGCCGGTGCCCGAGAAACTCCATGTCCATGGCCAGATATGCCAGGTCCGAGGCCGTGTCCTGGTAACGGAACGCCTGGTTGAATTCAATGCAGTCCAGAATCTGGATGCCCTGATAATCATAGACATGTTCTGCTTTCAAATCTCCATGGGTGTCGCAGATATGGTTGTTTTCAATCCTGCGGTCAAATACGTCTTTGTGCCGGTCCAGAAACATTTGGGTGGCAGCTTGTATCATCTGGACCTTTCTTTTATTGGATCCGGTATCGGAAAATTCAGGCAGATGGGTGAAATTATCCCGGCACTTGGACTGAATGTTTTCCAGGGAACCGAACTGATGCATATCCTTTTTTTCCAGGGCAGAGGTTTCATAAAAATCAACCAGGATATGGATCAGGCTGTCCATAAGTTTTTCTGTAACCTTGTTTGATGCAAGCAGGTGTTTGAGGGTGTTTTCATCCGGCAGCCGCCGCATTTTAACGGCATACGCAACAATTTCTCCGGATGTGTTCAGGGCATACCCGTTTGTATCCCGGGTGATTTTTTCAACCCCCAGATAAATGTCTTTTGTCAGCCGCCGGTTCAAACGGACTTCTTCTTTACAGAACCTGTGGCGCTTTTCCAGGGTTGTGAAATCAAGAAATCCCATATCCACCGGTTTTTTTAGTTTATAGACCAGATCGCCGGCCAGAAAAACATCTGAGATATGGGTCTGCCTGTGGATGACATCAGGGGGGGAATGGGGATAAAAATCCGGGGATGCCATTGCTGCAATCAGTGCATCATGATCCTGAAGTTCCTGGGTTTTGCTGCCGGTATTCATATGTATCATCCTTGTGTTACATTTTTTATGTCATTTTATGTCACATTCTTTGTTTAATGCTTTGTCCGGGGTTTTGCCTGTCTGATATCCTGAGCATATCGGGGTGCTGTAGTAAAATAAATGGGGGAATGTACCCATTTGTGCACAAATAGGTCTGCACCCCTGTCTTCAGCTGATCCCGGATGCCTGTATGCTGATGTTCTAAGGGTTTTACAGGTTCTGCATGAAAGAGGGGGTTCAATTACATGTTTTTCCTGATTGCGGATCAGGGCTGCAAAAGGGACAATTCCCTGTGACTGTAAACGCAATTAAGCGCAAACGATCTTAAAGCCGGGTACAAAAAAATTAAATAACCAGAGACTTTGGATGTAACCGAAGGAGCGGAGCTATGGACAAACCATGGGGGGATGACGATCCGATATGAAGACCCAAACTGATGCAGTCCAGAGAGATGCAATAAAAACTGATGCAGTCCAGGCGGATGCAAAAGATACCCTTATGAAAACATGGCCTGGACAACCATTTCCCTTAGGTGCGGTTTTTGACGGGGCCGGCACCAATTTTTCCCTGTTTTCCGAGGTTGCCGAGCGGGTAGACCTGTGTTTTTTTGACGACAGCGATGCGGAAACGCGTGTCAATCTGTCTGAGGTGACAGGGTATTGCTGGCATGCCTACCTGCCTTTTGTGGAACCGGGCCAGCGGTATGGGTACCGGGTGTATGGTCCATGTGATACTTCTCAGGGGCTTTGCTGCAACCCGGCCAAGCTGCTGCTGGACCCCTATGCCAAAGCCATGGATGGACAGGTGCATTGGGATGAGGCAGTATTTCCTTACCCTTTTGACAAAGGTCCTGCTGTTCCCAGTGACAGTGACAGCGCACCTTTCATGCCCAAATGCGTGGTGCACCAGCCCCATTTCGACTGGAGCGGGGACCGCCGTCTGGAGATTCCCTGGCATGAAACCATTATATATGAGACCCATGTGAAAGGCCTCACCGCAAGGCACCCGGAAGTTCCCCCTGAAATGCGGGGCACCTATGCAGGACTTGCCCACCCGGCGGTCATTGAGTATTTCAAAGATCTGGGTATCACAGCAGTGGAACTGATGCCGGTACATTTTTTCCTCCATGACAAGCACCTGGTTGATCAGGGGTTGCGAAACTACTGGGGATACAATTCCATCGGGTATTTTGCCCCCCATAACGAATATGCGGCAGACACCCGTCCCGGCGGGGTGGTGGCTGAATTCAAACAGATGGTCAAAACCCTTCACCAGGCCGGACTGGAAGTCATTCTGGATGTGGTTTACAACCACACAGCAGAGGGAAATCACCTGGGTCCCATGCTCAGTTTCAAGGGCATTGACAACACCTATTATTACCGGCTCACCGAGGACCCGCAGTACTACATGGATTATACCGGCACCGGCAACACCCTGAACATGCGCAATCCCCATGTGCTGCAGCTGGTCATGGATTCTTTGCGGTACTGGGTTCTGGAAATGCACGTGGACGGGTTCCGGTTTGATCTGGCCTCTGCCCTGGCCCGGGAACTGCATGATGTGGACCGGTTGTCCGCCTTTTTTGACATCATTCAGCAGGATCCGGTTATCAGCCAGGTCAAACTGATTGCCGAACCCTGGGATGTGGGAGAAGGGGGGTATCAGGTGGGTAATTTCCCGCCGGTGTGGACCGAATGGAACGGCAAATACCGGGACTGTGTCCGGGATTTCTGGCGGGGAGAGGACCAGACCCTGGGCGAGTTTGCCGCCCGTATTACCGGCAGTTCCGATCTGTATGAAAACACCTCCCGGCTGCCTTATGCCAGCATCAACTTTATCACGGCCCATGACGGGTTCACCCTGCAGGATCTGGTTTCCTATAATGAAAAGCATAACATGGCCAACGGCGAGGAAAACCGTGACGGAGAAGATCACAACCGTTCCTGGAACTGCGGGGTGGAAGGGGCAACAAAACAGCCGAAAATACTCCTTCTGCGGCACCGGCAGAAACGCAACTTTCTTGCCACCCTGTTTCTGTCCCAGGGCGTTCCCATGCTTTTAGGCGGTGATGAGATCGGCCGCACCCAGCAGGGGAACAACAATGCCTACTGCCAGGATAATGAACTTTCCTGGTACAACTGGGAAAATGTGGACATAGAACTTCTGGTGTTCTGCCGGAAACTTATCCAGTACCGCAGAGATCACCCTGTTTTCCGGCGCAGGGGCTGGTTCCACGGACGCTCGATTCACGGCAGCGAGGTTGACGACATCAGATGGTTTACCATGGAGGGAGAACAGATGGCTGAGGAGGACTGGGGACAGGGGTTCACAGAATCTCTGGGGGTTTTTTTGAACGGCGCCACCATTCCCAACCCCAATTCCCGCGGGGAGCCGGTAATTGATGACAATTTTTACCTGATGTTCAATGCCCACCATGAACCATTGCAGTTCACGCTTCCCGGCCCTGATTACGGGGACCACTGGATAAAGGATCTGGATACCCAGAGCGGCTGGCTGGAAGAAGAAAAAATATTCAAGGCAGGGGACACCATCGCAGTGGTATCCCGTTCTCTGGTGGTGCTGCGTCATGAAGCCTGAACCTGCTGCAACCTATCGGCTTCAGATGCATCCCGGGTTCGGCTTTGACCAGGCCGGGGACATGGTGTCCTATCTGCATGATCTGGGCATCAGCCATGTGTACACCTCTCCTTACCTCCAGGCGGCCAGGGGCAGCACCCACGGCTATGATATGGTAAATCCTGCAAAAGTGAACGGGGAACTCGGCGGTGCTTCTGCCCATGCCCGGATGTGCGAGGCGTTTGAAGCGGCCGGGCTTGGTCACATGATCGATCTGGTGCCCAACCATATGGCGGTTGCCGGCCGGCAGAACCCCTGGTGGTGGGATGTGCTGGCAAAAGGAAAATTCAGTCCTTTTGCCGTCTTTTTTGATGTGGACTGGAACAATGGCGCACACCGCTGGCCCGGCAAGATTCTCCTGCCGGTTCTGGGTGATCATTACGGCCGGATCCTTGCGGATGGCCAGTTGCGGTTATCACATGAAGACGGCGCGTTCATCCTTCATTATCATGACCATGTGTTTCCTGTGACCCGGACCAGTATGGAGGATGTGCCGGCCAGGGCAGAAGAATCCAATACCTTGGATGATGCAGCCGTTGCCGCACAGATCGACCGGCTGAACCAGGACCCGGATGCCCTGGACCGGCTGATCAGCCAGCAGCATTACCGACTGGCTTTCTGGCGGATGGCCAACACAGACCTGGGATTTCGCAGATTTTTCGATATCAGTGACCTGGCAGGCATAAGGGTCGAGGACGAAAGAGTTTTCCAGGCTGTGCATGCGCTGCCCATGGAATGGGTAGAAAAAGGGTGGGTCCAGGGGCTGCGCATCGACCATCCCGACGGTCTGCAGGACCCGGCCCAGTATTTTCACCGACTGCAAAAAGCCTGTCCTGATGCCTGGATCGTGGTGGAAAAAATTCTTGGTGCCGATGAAAAGCTTCCATCAGACTGGCCTGTTGCCGGCACCACTGGATATGATTTTATGAACCTTGCCGGGGGGCTGCTGGTCAATCCTGCATCAGAGGATATGCTGACCCGGCTGTATGCGGATTTTACAGGCATGCACAAAAATTTTGAAGCAGTTGTCCATGCATGCAAGCACCAGGTACTTACCCAGCTTCTGGCAAGTGAGATCAAACGGCTCACCAGCCTGTTTGAAGATATCTGTGAAAGACATCCCTGCCACAGGGATTATTCCCGGCAGCAGCTGCGGCAGGCGGTTTTTGAAACAGCGGTGCATTTTCCGGTGTACCGGTCTTATGTGTCAGCATCCATGAAACAGGTTGCGCCGACAGATGTACAATATGTGGATGCAGCCATTGAAGGTGCGGTAATGGCCCGGCCGGACCTCGACCCTGAACTTTTTTTATTTCTGAGAAGGATCCTGCTTCTGGAGGTTGCAGGCGCTCTGGAAGAAGAGCTGGCCCTGCGGTTTCAGCAATTGACCGGACCGGCCATGGCCAAGGGCTTTGAAGACACTGCCCTTTACCGCTACCACCGCCTGGTCTGCCTCAATGAGGTGGGGGGGGATCCTGACCGGTTCGGGGTGCATCCCCGACAGTTTCATGCAGCGTGCATCCGGGCACAAAAAGAACATCCCTGGAAAATGCTGTCTTCCACCACCCATGATACCAAGCGCAGTGAAGATGTCCGCTCCCGGCTGGCACTGCTTTCCGAAATTCCTGAAACATGGGCTGATGCAGTGCACAGATGGGCGGATAACAATGCCGGGCTTCGCACAGGAGAGGTGCCTGACCGTAATACAGAATACCTTTTGTACCAGAGCCTGGTGGGGGCCTGGCCCATTGATCAGAAAAGGATAAGCGCCTATATGGAAAAGGCGGTCAAAGAAGCCAAGCAGCACACATCCTGGATAAACCAGAACCATGGTTATGAATGCGGCCTGGCTGATTTTATCGAAGCTGTGCTGGCGGACAAAAGCTTTTGCAAAGACCTTGAAAGTTTTGTGTCACACCTGGTTGCTCCCGGCAGAATCAACAGCCTTGCCCAGACCCTTATCAAACTGACCGCCCCGGGGGTGCCCGACATCTACCAGGGAACCGAACTGTGGGATCTGAGCCTGGTGGATCCGGATAACCGCAGGCCTGTGGATTTTGCCCTGCGGGAACGGCTGCTCCGAAAATTGCCGCAGCTTGGCCCTGAAGAGATTATGGCAGGAATGGACCAGGGTCTGCCCAAGCTCTGGCTCATCCGCCAGGTGCTGCATCTGCGCCGCAGACACCCGGAATTTTTCAGGCCCGGGGCTGCATATCATCCTTTGTATGCCAAAGGCGGAAAAGCGGACCATCTGGTGGCGTTTTTTCGTGGAAACGCTGTGGTGACTCTGGCCCCAAGACTGGTAATGGGTCTGGACAATGACTGGGAAGATACCATTATTGAACTGCCTGATGGAAAATGGCACAACATTCTGACAGGAGATGATACAGAAGGCGGTGCCGTCCGGCTGAGCAGTCTGCTGCACCGTTTCCCTGTCGGCTTGATGATAAAAGGAAAATAACTGCCATGGTTGATATGCGTGTATGGGCACCAAAGGCCGGTGAGGTAAAACTGCATACCAGTGAAACAATTCTGGACATGATTGAAGATGGCGGCGGCTGGTGGCAGAAGGATGCACCATTCATGGCCCACGGCATTGACTATGCCTATGGGGTGGACGGCAAAGGCCCTTTTCCCGATCCCCGCTCCCCGTGGCAGCCCGGCGGGGTCCACGGGTTTTCCAGATGGGTGGACCATTCTCTTTTTGACTGGACCGATGCCGGCTGGCAGCAGCCGCCTCTGGGATCAGCAGTCATCTATGAGCTGCATGTGGGCACCTTCACCCCGGAAGGGACATGTGAGGCAGCCATTCACCGTCTGGATCATCTGAAAAAACTGGGTATCACCCATGTGGAACTGATGCCGGTGGCCCAGTTTTCCGGTGACCGCGGATGGGGGTATGACGGGGTGGATCTGTATGCCCCCCATCAGGCCTATGGCGGGCCTGATGGGTTGAAGCGCCTGGTGGATGCCTGCCATCAAAAAGGGCTGGCTGTGCTGCTGGATGTGGTTTACAACCATCTGGGGCCTGCGGGAAATTATCTCAACCAGTTCGGGTTTTATTTTACGTCCCGGTATGCCACCCCCTGGGGTGAGGCTGTCAATTTTGATGAAGCCCACAGCCATGAAGTGCGGCAATTTTTTGTGGACAATGCCCTGATGTGGCTCAGGGATTATCATATGGATGGATTGCGCATCGATGCCGTCCATGCCATTGTGGATACTTCTGCCATCCATTTTCTGGAGGAACTTGGCAATGCGGTTAAAGATCTGGAAACAGCGCTGGGCCGGCATTTTGTGCTCATCGCAGAAAGTGATCTCAACGATCCCCGGGTGATCCGTTCTTCTGCAGCGGGCGGATACGGCATAGATGCCCAGTGGAACGAGGATTTTCACCATGCCCTGCATGCGGTGTTAACCGGTGAAAGCCAGGGATATTATCAGGACTTCGGCACCCTGGCCCAGGTGGCCAAAACCCTGACCCGGGGCCTGGTGTATGACGGGTGTTTTTCTGTTTTCCGCTGCCGTGTGCATGGCAGACCGGCCACCGGGCTGCCCGGCAGCAAGTTTGTGGGGTGCCTGCAGAACCATGACCAGGTGGGCAACCGCGCCCTTGGAGAGCGGATATCCCGGCTGCTTTCCGACGGGCTGCTCAAAATCGGTGCAGCCCTGGTGCTGACATCCCCTTTTGTGCCCCTGTTGTTCCAGGGAGAAGAGTGGGGGGCATCCACCCCGTTTTTGTATTTCACCGATCACCAGGAACCAGAGCTGGGAGAAGCAGTGAAGCAGGGACGGCGAAAAGAGTTTGCCGCATTTGGATGGGAAACCCAAAAAATTCCCGACCCCCAGGCAGAACGAACCTTTGTGCAGTCCCAGCTCAAGTGGAATGAATTGTCCGAACAGCCCCACCACCATATACTGGACTGGTATCGATCGCTGATCAGGCTGCGCCGCAGTCTGCCGGATCTCACCAGCGGACAGATGGTACAGGTATCTGTTTTTTATGATGAAACAGACCAGTGGCTGATCATGGTACGCGGATCTGTACTGGTGGTCTGTAATTTTGCACACAAATCCCAGCACATCACATGTGCACAAATCAAAGGCAAAAAAATGGTCCTGTGTTCCAAAGAAGGCGCAGTTGCAAAACAAGGGGCACTGGCAGTGCCGCCGGAGACTGCTGCAATATTTGTGGATGAAAACAAAACAAAAACCATATAAGGAGAAACCGCTCATGGCTGAAAAAAAGAAACGCATCACCTTCACGGTGGTAGCCCCGGATGCAAAAGAGGTATTTTTGTCAGGCACTTTCAACAACTGGTCCCAAAGCGCTGATCCCATGAAAAAAGATCTAACCGGGACCTGGAAAAAAATCAAAATGCTGCCCAAAGGCAGCCATGAATACAAATTCATTGTTGACGGGATATGGACCTGCGATCCCGCTTGTGCAGATGTGGTGACCAACCAGGAAGGAACCGAAAACAATGTGATTGTTTTCTAAGGCGGGCCATGCCCGCAGCGCAGGTGAATGCCGGATGAAAACAAAAATTTTTCAGGAGATGATGGCCGTATGAATAATTCACAACAAGACAATTACGTGCAGTGGCTTGAAAATCTGAATGCAGACAGTGTCGCTGAGGTGGGGGGTAAGAATGCCTCTCTCGGCGAGATGATCATGGCCCTGAAAAAAAAGGATATCCTTGTGCCCGAAGGGTTTGCCACCACTGCAAAAGCGTATCGTGCATTTGTGGGAAAAAATGAGATACAAAAAAAAATTCCGGCACTGCTCAAAAAGTATCATCAGGAGGAGGCATCTTTGCACAAAACCGGGGAGGCCATCCGGAATCTGTTCTATCAGGGAGAAATGCCCGAAGATCTTGCCGAAGCAATCGGTGCAGCTTATCAGGAACTTGGCAGTCGCTACAATAAAACCGATGTGGACGTGGCTGTGCGCTCCAGTGCCACGGCGGAAGACATGCCTGATGCCAGCTTTGCCGGACAGCAGGAATCATTTTTAAATGTGACCGGGGAAAGTGCACTGCTCAAAGCCTGCAGAAAATGTTTTGCCTCTCTTTTCACTGACCGGGCCATCTCCTACCGGGAAGAAAAAGGATATGACCATATGAAAGTTGCCCTGTCCATAGGCATTCAGAAGATGGTCCGGTCGGATCTGGCCGGTTCCGGGGTGATGTTTACCCTGGATACGGATTCCGGATTTCCGGATGTGCTTCTGATCAACGCGGCCTGGGGCCTGGGGGAAAATGTTGTCCAGGGCACGGTGAACCCGGATCAGTACACGGTATTCAAACCATTTGTCCAAAAAGAGGGGTTTGCCCCTATTATTGAAAAGACCTGCGGTTCCAAAAAAAAGAAAATGGTGTATGCCAAAACCAAGCCCACCAAAAATCTGAACACCCCGAAAGAGGAGCAGGCATCCTTTGTACTGAATGACCGTGAAATTATGCAGCTTGCCAGGTGGGGGGCACAGATTGAAAACCATTACAACACCCCCATGGATGTGGAATGGGCCAAAGACGGGGAACAGGACAAAATATTCATTGTACAGGCAAGACCGGAAACCGTGTATTCCCAAAAAGCCTCCGGAAGCATGAAAACATACACCCTCCAGGAAAAAGGAGAGTGCCTGGTGCGGGGACTGGGTATCGGCAAAGCCATTGCCGCAGGTACTGTCCGCATTGTCAAAAGCGCTGACCAGATCGACATGATCGAAGAAGGGGACATTTTGGTCACCACCATGACCGACCCGGACTGGGTACCCATCATGAAGAAGGCTGCCGCCATTATCACCGACCAGGGCGGCCGGACCTCCCATGCTGCCATTGTAAGCCGTGAGCTGGGCATCCCGGCTGTTGTGGGTACGGATAACGCAACAAAAATACTCAAAGACGGGCAGGCAGTGACTGTAACCTGTGCCGGAGATGCAGAATGCCAGGTGTATGCCGGCCGCCTGGCATTTGAAGAAGCGGATCTGGATTTGGAAAACCTTCCACAAACAAAGACCCGGATCATGCTGAACATCGCTTCTCCCCAGGCAGCCATGCGGTGGTGGAAACTGCCCTGCAAGGGCGTGGGACTGGCCAGAATGGAATATGTGATCAACAATGTGATCAAAATTCACCCCCTGGCATTGACCCGGTTTGACACAGTCGAAGACAAAAAGGCCAGAGAGCAGATTGAAAAGCTGACCCGAAAATATGCGGACAAATCCGAATATTTTGTGGAGTATCTGGCCCGGGGCATTGCCACCATTGCGGCTTCCCAGTATCCCCACCAGGTGATTGTGCGCATGAGCGATTTTAAAACCAATGAATACGCTGATTTGATCGGCGGCAGCCAGTTCGAACCCAAAGAAGACAACCCCATGCTCGGCTGGCGGGGTGCGTCCCGGTATTACAGCCCGGATTATGAGGACGGGTTTGCCCTGGAATGCCGTGCCATCAAACGGGTGCGTGAGAAGATGGGGTTTGTCAATGTGACCATCATGATTCCTTTCTGCCGTACCCCGGCCGAGGCAGACAAGGTGATAAAGGTCCTGGAAAAAAACGGGTTGAAGCGCGGGGAAAATGACCTTCAGGTGTATATCATGGCGGAAATTCCCACCAATATCCTGGAAGCAGACGCTTTTGCGGAACGGTTTGACGGGTTTTCCATCGGCTCCAATGACCTGACCCAGCTCACCCTGGGCATCGGCCGGGATTCAGAAAAACTGGCACCATTGTTTGATGAAAGTGAAGCTTCCGTCAAACGGCTGATCCGCATGCTCATTGAAACAGCCCACAAGGCTGACCGAAAGGTGGGCATCTGCGGGGAGGCCCCCAGCAATGACATTGAATTTGCCGCCTTTCTGGTGGAAGCCGGTATCGATTCCATTTCTCTGCAGCCGGACAGCATGCTGGATGTCATCAAACGGGTGGCAAAAATTGAGCAGAAATAAAAAAAGCCCTGAAAAAAAGAGCAAAAAAATAACAAAAAAAACAAAAACACGGAGAAAATAATTATGGCTAAAAAAGTGGCAGTCAACGGACTTGGAAGAATCGGCAGTGCCGTGCTGAAAATAATACTGGAAACCCCGGAACTCGAACTTGCCGCAATAAACGATCTGCTGCCGGTGGATAACCTTGCCTATCTGTTGAAATATGATTCCGTATACGGCAGATATGAAAAAGAGGTGAAACCCGGAAAGGACGGGCTGCACATAGATGGCAAAAAATACCGGATGTTCAATGAAAAAGATCCGGCAAACCTGCCATGGAAGGAGCTTGACATTGACATTGTTTTTGAATGCACCGGGGTTTTCCGTAAAAAAGAGGGATTGAAAAAACATCTGGACGCCGGTGCAAAGCAGGTTATTCTTTCCGCTCCGGAGAAGACCGGGGAGGTGCAGATGGTGGTGCATGGCGTGAATCAGGTGGAAGGATCGCCTGACATGTTCTCGTGTGCCAGCTGCACCACCAACTGCATCAGTCCTGTGGTTGAGGTCATGGGAAGAAGAATCGGCATAAAAAAGGCCGCCATGACCACCATTCATGCATATACATCGAGCCAGGCCATCATCGATGCACCCAGAAACAAATGGAGCCGGGGCAGGGCTGCAGCAGTCAATTTTGTGCCCACCACCACCGGTGCGGCCCAGGCCACCACCAAAGTACTTCCCCAGTACAGCGGCAAATTTGACGGTGCCGCCATCCGCGGTCCGGTGCCGGTGGGTTCCATTACCGATCTGGTCTTTGTGACGGAGCGGGATGTGACCGTGGAGGAGGTCAATGCGATTTTCCAGGAAGAATCACAGACCGAACGGTACAAAGGGATTCTGGGGGTGACCGAGGACCCCATCGTTTCCACGGACATCATCAAGGATCCCAGGGCATCTGTTGTGGATCTGAACATGACCCAGGTAGTGGATGGTGATCTGCTCAAGGTGATGGCCTGGTATGACAATGAATGGGGATATGCAAGCCAGATGGTCAGAGAAGCATCCCGGTAAAACCATCCATGCATATCAAAATAAATAAAAAGCTTTTCAAAGGTATCAGAAAGGCCATTCAGAAAAATGACGTCCAGAGCCTGGCAGAATACGCTGATACACTTCAGCCTGCTGATATGGCAGATGTAATTGAGCATCTGGCACCGGTGGAACGTGCTTTTGTTTTTTCTGTGCTGACGGCAGAACAGGCAGGGGACGTTCTGAATGAGATTGAATGCCCTGTGCAAAAACAGATACTGGCTGGTCTGGATAACCACCAGGTTTCAGACATTCTTGTGCAGCTGGATTCTGATGATGCAGCCGATATTTTGGGAAACCTTTCCGAAGACCGGGCCGCAGATATACTGAAAAACCTTGAACCGGATTTTTCCAGGGAATTGGAAAAACTGCTCCAGTATGGTAAAGATACAGCGGGCGGTATAATGGATCTGGAGTTTGTGGCAGTATCGGAATACGGCACCGCAGGGGATGTGATCAATACCATCCGCCAAAAAAAACAGCAGGTGAAAAATCTCTACCATGTCTGGGTGGTGAATCACCAGGACAGGCTTTCAGGGGTGGTATCCCTCAAAGACCTGCTGGTGTCGGCACTGGACCGGAAAATCAAAGATATCATGAACCCTGAGGTGATTTCTGTTCCTGTGCAGACAGACCAGGAGGAAGTGGCCCGGATGTTCAAAAAATACGATCTGGTCAATATGCCGGTGGTGAATGGCGACGGCCTGCTCTTAGGGCGGATCACCCATGACGATATCATGGAGGTCATCCAGAAAGAGGTGGATGAAGACCTTGCCCTGCTGACCGGGGCCATGGGACATGAAATTGCTGAAGAATCCTTTCTGAAAATTTCCAGGGGCCGCCTGCCCTGGCTCATCACAGGGGTTTTCGGCGGTATTGTCGCTGCAGTGGTAATCAACCAGTTTGAGACCACACTGGAACAGGTTATTGCGCTCTCGTTTTTTTTCCCTGTGATCATGGGCATGGGCGGCAATACAGGCACCCAGGCGGCAACCATTGTGGTAAGGGGAATGGCCACCGGTGATATCCACCTTGTCAATATCAAAAAGCGGCTGTGGCTGGAAACAAAGGTCGCCCTGGTCAACGGTATTGCCTGCGGACTGCTTTTAGGGCTGATTGTCAGTATCTGGTTTTCTGATTTTGCCCTGGGAAGTGTCGTGGCCCTGGCCGGGGTACTGGTGGTGTTGAATTCGGGGTTTACCGGTTCTGCCGTGCCTTTTGTCCTGCGAAAATGCAGCATCGATCCGGCCCTTGCCACCGGCCCCTTTATCACCACCTTAAACGATATCCTGGGGCTGCTTATTTATCTGGGTCTGTTAACCCTTTTTCTGGGAAGCACCAGTTGAAAAAGGCATCCCCAAAAAGCCTGCTTGCTGAAAACACCAACTGCTGGTGCCTGGCCCATGCGGCAAGAGCCGCATTTTTAATTGACGGTGCCAGCTATTTTTCAGCAGTGGCAGATGCCATGGACCAGGCCCGGAAATCCATTTTTATTGCTGCCTGGGATATTGACAGCCGGATTTCACTTGACCGGGGACACAATAAACAACAGGATGATACCGATCTTGGCACTTTTCTCAATGCCAAGGCAAAACATACCCCTGGTCTGCAGGTGTATATACTGAACTGGGATTTTCCCATGCTGTACACCATGGAGCGTGAATGGCTGCCCATCTTTAAACTGGGATGGAAAACCCATGACCGGGTATTTTTCCATCTGGATGACCAGCATCCCGTGGGCGCATCACAGCACCAGAAAATAGTGGTGATAGATAACCAGGTGGCTTTTTGCGGGGGGCTTGATTTGACGAACAGCCGCTGGGACACCCCGGAACACCGGCTTGATGATGCCAGAAGAAAAAACCCGGATAAAGATGCCTACAACCCTTTTCACGATGTGCAGGTGGTGGTGGAAGGAGATGCTGCCGCAGCACTGGGCCGGTTGTTCACAGACCGCTGGAAAGGGGCAACCAGTCATGATATTGCCGGGCATGCACTTTCGAAGGAAGAGAAGTCAGATTCTCCATGGCCTGGAAACCTTGAACCGGATCTGACAGACATACATATAGGAATATCCCGGACCCTGCCTGCCTACAAATGCCGTGAACAAGTGCAGGAAGTGGAAAATCTTTATACAGATGCCATTAATGCGGCCAAAAAAAATATCTATATCGAAAACCAGTATCTGACTTCCGCCAGAATAGCAGAAGAACTTGAAAAAAGCCTTTCCAGAGAACAAGGCCCTGAAATAGCCATTGTCCTGCCGGCAAAATCCAGCGGCTGGCTGGAACAAAGTACCATGGATTCCATACGGGCACGAATTTTAAAATCCCTGTTTGAAGCGGATGACCACCATCGCCTGGGGGTTTTTTATCCGGTCCTGGATGACGGGAAAACTGCCCTGTACATACATTCAAAGCTGCTGATCGCAGATGACCGGCTGGCCATAATCGGTTCTGCCAATTTAAGCAACCGGTCCATGCGGTTTGATTCCGAATGTGTTCTGGCAGTTGAGTCATCCGGTGAAGACAGGACCGGTGCGGCAATTGCTTCTCTGCGCAACCGCCTGATGGCTGAACATCTGGATACATCTGCTGATGCTGTGGCCAGCGCTTTTTCAAAAAAAAATGCAGTTAACCAGGTGATAGCATCCTTATCTGCGTCATCAGGCCGCAGACTGGAAAAGCTGGCATACGACCAGGCCCTGCCTGTTGACGGCGCCGCCATTGTCCGGGACCATGAACTGCTGGATCCGGAAAAGCCCATTGCATTCGACCGCATGATGGACCGGTTTGCCAGAAATGACCAGGGTCAGTCCAGAAAGCCCCAGGTAATGAAACTGGCAGCGGTGCTGCTGATTCTGCTCGGCCTGGCTGCGGCCTGGCGGTGGTCCCCTCTGGCAGAATGGGCCACAAGAGAAAATATGGCTGTCTGGGCCGGAAAAATCCAGGATCATCCCCTGTCTTATCTGATTGTTCTCGGGATGTATGTTGCCGGCGGATTTTTGATGGTGCCGGTCACCCTGCTGGTGGGGGTGACCGCCATGGTATTTGATCCTGTCATGGGTGCGCTGTATGCCTGGAGCGGCTGCCTGGTGAGCGCATTGCTCACCTTCTGGGCAGGGGCCGGCCTGGGAAAGCAGATGGTGCGCAAAGTGGCGGGAAAAAAGCTGAATCATGTCAGTCAGCAAATGGCCAAACAGGGTATTTTGACAGTGGCGGTTATCAGAAATATTCCGGTGGCCCCGTTTTCCCTGGTCAACCTCATAGCCGGGGCATCCCATATCAGGCTCAAAGACTATCTTCTGGGCACAGCTGCGGGTATGCTGCCGGGCATCCTGGTTATTACCGTATTTGCAGACCGTCTTCTGCACACCATTCAGCATCCCGGCTGGGTGAACGGCCTCATTGCAGCAGCCCTGGCAGTGGTGATGATTGCAGGAAACATGTGGATAACCAGACGGTTGTCCGGCAACGGGGAAAAAAAATAAATTTTCAGCCGGCCTGACATGACGCATTGTCAGGTGTTTGCAGCACCAGGAAAATGAACATGGATGATTGGAATCAAAAAAAACACAAAAAATTATATCCCGGCATTGTTTTCTGTGACTTTGACGGCACCATCACTGAAAAAGAAACACTGGAGCGGGTTTTCAATAAATTCGCATCTGAAACCTGGCCACCCCTCAAAAAAGACATGACCGCCGGCAGAATCACTGTGCGGGAAGCCGTAACCAGAACCATCAACTCTATTGACGCTTCCTGTTATGACGATATTCTCGATTATACCCTGAACTTTTCCATCCGCCCGGGATTTGAGGCGCTGCTTGATTTTCTGGAATCCAAAAATATCCCAATGGTCGTGCTTTCAGGGGGTATTCGCGGCATGGTGGAAACCAGACTGGGAAACCTGATAAACAGAATGCATGCGGTTTTTGCGGCAGATGTGAATACCAGCGGACGACATCTTCAGACCAATTCTGCGTATGAAGGAAAAACTGAACTGGTAGACAAGGCCCGGGTGATGCAATTTTTTAACACAAAAGAAAAGATTGCCATCGGTGACGGCATAACCGATTTCAACATGGCCCGAACAGCAGACCTGGTTTTTGCCCGGGCAGGACTTGCCCGCTTTATGAATGAAAACCATATGCCCTATGAACCCTGGTCTGATTTCTTTGATATCTGCGATCATCTGCAAACGCATTTTCTCAATTTTTAAGAGGACACAGGCAATAAAAAAGATAAGAATCTGCAATAGATTCAGGATAAGGAGAAAGAAGAGGCAAGGGCAATGCATATAGTACATCTGGCTGCTGAAAATGACAGTCTGCCGGGTGCCAAGGTGGGCGGGGTGGCAGATGTGGTGCGCGATATTGCACCGGCCCTGGGAGATCTGGGACACCGGGTGAGTGTTGTGCTTCCGTCTTACGGTTTTCTGCACAGGATCCCGGGGGCAGAATGGACTGCAGACATCGTGTTTTCTTTTTGGGGAACAATGCATCAGGCCCGAATGTACCGGGTCCCGGCAAAAACACCGCACCCGAAGGTGGATCACTATGTGATTGACCATCCCCTGCTGGAGGCAGGACATGGTGACACCGGGCAATACCGGATTTATGTGCATGATCCGGATGATCAGCCTTTTTTCACTGACAGCTCCCGATTTGCCTGTTTCTGCAGTGCGGCAGCCGCTGCCGTGGCCCGGGGGGCAATTGCGGGTGCAGATGTGATGCATCTGCATGACTGGCACATGGCCCTGGTGGCCCTGCTGCGGCAGTGCCATCCTGCCAGTGCCCCATTGCAGCAGATCCGGACAGTGTTTACCATCCACAATCTCGGCCTGCAGGGGATACGGCCTCTGGACGGCAGCAGCTCCTCCTTATCGGCCTGGTTTCCCGATCTTGCCTGGCAATGGCTGGATGTGGCCGACCCGCGGTGGCCGGATGCCTGCAATCTGATGGCCTGCGGCATCCGGCTGGCAGACCGGGTGCATACAGTGTCCCCTTCCTATGCCCGTGAAATCTGCCTGCCTGATGATCTGCCGTATTTTTACGGTGCCCAGGGACTTGAGGCTGTGCTCACCCATGAAAACCAATACGGCAATCTGGCAGGCATCCTCAACGGCTGCGATTATCCCGCAGGCCGTATTGCACCAGTAATGGATATGCCGGAAATGGTCCGCACCCTTCAGCACCGGATCATACAATGGGCAGCTGTTGAAAAGACAGTTTCCAGTAGTACTTTGGTCGCCCTTCACAATCTGTCCGGCCTGTTTCAGCGCCTTTCAGATCCTTTGATCAAGGTATGCAGTGTCACCCGCCTGACCGAACAAAAAGTGCTGCTCATGCTCCAGGGGCAGAATGAGGAGGATTGTGCCCTGGCGCAGATCCTTACCGCACTGGGAAACAAGGGGGTGTACTTTCTGCTGGGAACCGGCCATGAACGGTTTGCGCGGTTTTTCACCCGGCTCAGTGCCCGGTTTCCCAACTTTGTTTTCCTTAATGGATTTTCCGATCATATCGCCCGGATCCTTTATGCCAACGGGGATCTTTTTTTGATGCCCAGTTCTTTTGAACCCTGCGGCATCGGCCAGATGCTGGCCATGCGGGATGGACAGCCCTGTGTGGTGCATGCGGTCGGCGGGCTGCGCGACACGGTAACCCATGAGGTCAACGGGTTTTGTTTCCAGGGCAGAGACCTGGAGGAACAGGCACAAAATTTTATTGATACCTTCCGCCGGGCGGTGCACCTGTATGAAAACGACCCTGAAAAGTGGCAGCAGATAAAAGAGGGTGCGGCTGAAACACGATTTTTGTGGCAGGATGCAGCACAGCAGTATCTGGAAAAATTATACACTGCCTGACCTATACATTGTCTGACCTATACCCTGCCTGAGGAAAAGGCTGCATTTTTAGACCTGTGCATGAAAAACCATTCCATTCCTTCAAAAACAATTTCAAAAAGAGAAAGATATTATGACAGAACTGATTAAGCGCGTTGTTATTGAAAATGTAAGCCCTGAGGTTGACGGGGGCCGTTTTCCCGCAAGAAGGGTGATAAATGAAACAGTGACCATTACGGCGGACATATTTGTGGACGGCCATGACCACCTGGCTGCCCGGCTGTTGTACCGCAGGGCAGGAGCCGGGCAGTGGCAGCAGACCCCCATGCACCTGCTGGTGAATGACCTGTGGCAGGCTGCTTTTATTCCTGAAGAACTGGGGATATATGAATACAGTGTCACTGCCTGGATAGACCGGTTTGAAACCTGGCGCAGCCAGATTGAAAAAAAGATTGCTGCCGGCCGGAATGTGTCAGTGGAACTGATAGAGGGCGCTGTTCTGGTGGAAGAGGCGGCTGGACGGGCCCAAAAGGAGGATGCCGGCCGCCTGCACCAGCTGGCAGATCAGCTCAGGTCGGACAAGGCGGTACAGGAGCCCGCCCCTGTGGTCCTGGATATGGAACTTGCCAGACTGATGGCGGATTATCCAGATACAGGTTCCAGGAGTGATTATGCCAGAACACTGCCTGTGAGAATCGAACCGCGCAAAGCCCTGTACAGCACCTGGTATGAAATGTTTCCCCGGTCCTGCACCAGCAGTGCATCGCCGGACCACGGCACGTTCAAAGACTGCATAAACAGGCTGCCGTATATTGCAAAGATGGGGTTTGATGTGCTGTACCTGCCGCCCATCCATCCCATCGGACGCAGCCACAGAAAAGGAAAGAACAATGCGGTGGAAGCTGCACCCGGAGATCCCGGCAGTCCCTGGGCCATTGGGGCGCAGGAGGGGGGACACAAGGCCGTACATCCAAAACTGGGAACCCTGGCGGATTTTCAAAAACTTGTGACCAGTGCCCGGGAACAGGGCATTGATATTGCCATGGACATAGCGTTTCAGTGCAGCCCGGACCATCCCTATGTGAAAGAACATCCTGAATGGTTCCAGTGGCGGCCTGACGGTACCATCCAGTATGCGGAAAATCCCCCTAAAAAATATGAGGACATTTACCCGTTTGCCTTTGATTCCCCCCATTATGACACCCTGCGCCGGGAACTGCTGGATATTATTTTGTACTGGAGCGGCCAGGGTATCCGAATTTTCAGGATTGACAACCCCCACACCAAGCCGCTGCGGTTCTGGGAATGGGTCATTGCCGCGTGTAAAAAAAAATATCCGGAAACCATCTTTCTGGCCGAGGCCTTCACCCGGCCCAAGACCATGTACCGGCTGGCCAAGGGCGGGTTTACCCAGTCCTATACCTATTTTACCTGGCGCAACCTGAAATGGGAAATCCAGCAGTATTTTGACACCTTGACCCGGACAGGGGTAAAAGACTTTTTCTGGCCCAACCTGTGGCCCAACACCCCGGATATCCTGCCGGAATTTCTGCAGCTGGGGGGCCGTCCGGCGTTTATCCTCCGGTTGATGCTGGCTGCAACCCTTTCTTCGAGCTACGGCATCTATGGACCGGCTTTTGAACTGTGTATGAATGAACCTTTGACCCCCAATGGTGAGGAGTATAACCATTCGGAAAAATACGAGATCATTCACTGGGATCTGGAAGCGCCCCACACGCTCAGGCCGTTTATCACCAGAATCAACCGGATCAGGCGGGAAAACCCGGCCCTGCAGCAGACCCGGAACCTGATGTTTCATCCGGTGGATAACGAAGAGATCCTGTGCTTCAGCAAATACACGGATGATTTTTCCAACATCATCCTGGTGGCAGCCAACCTTGATCCCCATCACACCCACAGTGCCTGGGTGCAGCTGCCTTTTGCAGAAATGGGCGTGCCCGTTGAAAAAACATTTCAGATGCATGATCTGGTCAGCGATGCCCGGTACCTGTGGCACACAGGGCATAATTTTCTGGAAATCGACCCCGGTGTGGTGCCGGTCCAGATCTTCCGCATCCGCCGGCGGATGCGCACGGAAAATGATTTTGATTATTTCATGTAACAGCTAAAGGCTAAAAGCTAAATAAAAAGGACAGAAATGTAATGGCAAAAAGCACGTCACAGCCGAAAAACGATCCCCTGTGGTACAAAGATGCAATTATCTATCAGCTCCATATCAAGACTTTTTTTGACAGCAATGGTGATGGCATCGGAGATTTTAAAGGTCTCACCGCCAAACTGGATTATCTTCAGGAACTCGGGGTAACTGCCCTGTGGCTTTTGCCCTTTTATCCCTCTCCTTTGCGCGATGACGGGTATGATATTGCTGATTTCAAAGCCATCAACCCGGCATACGGTACCCTGGCTGATTTCAAAGCCTTTATGCGGGCGGCCCGCAAACGCGGTTTAAAAGTGATCACCGAGCTGGTGATCAACCACACCTCTGACCAGCACCCCTGGTTCCAGCGGGCCCGCCGGTCAAAACCGGGCACTGTGTGGCGCAACTTTTATGTGTGGAGTGATACCCCGGAAAAATACAAGGATGCCCGGATCATTTTTCAGGATTTTGAGAGCAGCAACTGGACCTGGGATCCGGTGGCAAAAGCCTATTTCTGGCACCGGTTCTACTCCCACCAGCCTGATCTCAACTATGACAATCCCAAGGTGCATGAAGCAATCTTCAAAGCTCTGGACTTCTGGATGGACATGGGGGTGGACGGCCTGCGCCTGGATGCCATTCCCTATCTGTATCAGCGGGAAGGCACCAATTGCGAAAATCTGCCGGAAACCCATGTCTTTCTTAAAAAACTGCGGCAGCGTGTGGATGAAAAATACAAAAACCGGATGTTTCTGGCTGAAGCCAACCAGTGGCCCGAGGATACGGTGCAGTATTTCGGGGACGGGGATGAGTGTCACATGAGTTTTCATTTTCCGCTGATGCCCCGGCTTTACATGGCAGTGCACATGGAAAGCCGGTTTCCGGTCACCGAAATCCTCAACAGCACCCCGGCCATTCCGGAATCCTGTCAATGGGCAATGTTTCTGCGCAACCACGATGAACTGACCCTGGAAATGGTCACTGATGAAGAACGCGATTATATGTACCGGGCCTATGCCCGGGATGCCCGGATGCGTGTGAACCTGGGCATCAGACGGCGCCTGGCCCCGCTCATGGGCAACCACCGCCGCAGAATCGAACTCATGTATGCCCTGCTCATCTGTCTTCCGGGCACCCCTATCCTGTATTACGGAGATGAGATCGGGATGGGGGACAATATTTATCTGGGTGACAGAAACGGGGTGCGCACCCCCATGCAGTGGAGCCCGGACCGGAATGCCGGTTTTTCCCGGTGCAATCCCCAGCAGCTCTATCTGCCGGTGATCACTGATCCGGAATACCACTTTGAAGTGCTCAATGTGGAATCCCAGGAAAAAAACCGCCATTCGCTTTTCTGGTGGATACGGCGGCTGCTCAACCTCCACAGCCGCATTCCCGCTTTCAGCAGGGGAGACATTGATTTTCTGGAACCGGAAAATCCCAAAATACTGGCTTTTATCCGCCGGCATGAGGACCAGTCTGTACTGGTGGTGGTCAATCTTTCGCGGTTTGTACAATTTGCCGAACTTGACATGCAGGCCCATGAAGGAAAGATTCCGGTGGAAATATTCGGCAACACCCCTTTCCCAAGCATTACCGATGCCCCTTATCTACTGACCCTGGGGCCCCATGCCTTTTACTGGTTTATGCTGACTTCTCCGCAAAAAGAAGACAAAGAGGGGCCGGCAGAAGCAGTTCTTCCGGTATTAAAAGTGCATTCCAGATGGGAGGAGGTGCTGCAGGGCCGGCAGCGGGAACAGCTGGAGAAGCATCTGGGACCCTATATCATGAAATGCCGGTGGTTTGGTGCCAAGAACAGCCGTATCACCTCTCTTGCTGTGCGTGATCAGGTATGGGTCGGCAGCCGTGTTGTCGCAGGGTGTATTCTCATGGTAACCCTGGGGTATGCCGACAAAAATGCCCAGACCTATATCCTGCCGGTCACCTATGTTCCCCGGGCAGAGGGCACAGCAATCATGGAGGACCATCCCCAGGCAGTCATGGCACAGATAAAAATGTCAACCGAAGATGCGGACGGCTTTCTTGTGGACGGCCTGTTTCATCCGGAATTCTGTCAGGTGCTTTTTGGAATGATTACCCGCAGACAGACCGTCAGGGGAAAACAGGGACGGTTTGCAGCAACCCCTGCCAATGGGTTTAAAACCATGTACCCTGACCGGAGTCTGCCCCTGGAAACCAGGGTGATAGGCGCGGAGCAGAGCAATACATCCATCATTTACGGACACTGTTTTATTCTCAAGCTGTTCCGTCGTCTGCATGAAGGGACCAATCCTGATCTGGAAATATCGCGGTTTCTCACCAACCGGGGGTTTTCCGGCCTGCCCGGGCTTGCCGGGTGGCTGGAATATACCCGGCAGAATGAAGAACCATGTACTGTGGGTATTCTCCAGGAATATGTACAAAACCAGGGAGATGCCTGGGAATATACGGTGAGCAGCCTGTCCCGGTTTTTTGAAAGGGTTATGGAAAGCCAGGATGAGGTCAAAGCAGCTGTGCCTGAAAAAAGCCTGCTGGAATTAAGCCGGGTGCCCATGCCCCCGGACCTGGCAGAACAGATGGGATTTTATCTGGAATCCACAATCCTGCTGGCCAGGCGGACTGCCCAGATGCATGCGGCACTGGCCTCGGCATCGGAAAATGCCCTGTTTACCCCGGAACCGTTTTCCACACTCTACCAGCGTTCCCTTTTCCAGTCCATGAGTTCCCTGGCAGGCCGGATACTGACACAGCTTGAAAAACGGATCACAGCCAAAAAAAATCCCCTGCCTGAAACCACCCGGGTCATCGCTGAAACGATACTCAGCCGCAGACAGGAAATCATGGACCGGTTCCGGGCGCTGACCAACCGTAAAATCAGCGCCCTGCGGCTGCGGTGCCACGGGGATTTTCATCTGGGCCAGATACTTCACACCGGCAAAGATTTTGTGATTATCGATTTTGAAGGAGAGCCCATGCGCCCTGTGAGCGAGCGGCGCATTAAACGCTCTCCCCTCCGGGATGTGGCAGGGCTTTTGCGCTCATTTCACTATGCCTGTTATTTTGCCCTCCAGGCTGAGGAGGCCAGGGGGATGTTTTCCCCAAAATTACGGGAAACCATGGCAGCCAAAGCAGAAGAATGGCGGCTGTGGGTGAGTGCGCAATACCTGGGTGAATATCTGGCAAGGAGCGCGGATGCCGGATTTCTTCCGGACACCCGGGAGGAGATGGGGGTGCTTTTGCAGGCCTATCTCATGGAAAAAGCCGTGTATGAACTCGGCTATGAAATGATCAACCGACCTGAATGGATTATGATACCCCTAAAGGGAATTGCACATTTGTTAAATGAAACATAAAATTGATGGAGGACCACATATGTCCAATCCGGACCTGAAAACACAGGTACGCCATGATATCAGCCTGCTGACCGAAGATGACGTGTTTTTGTTCAACCAGGGAAACCATTTTTGTCTGTATGACAAACTGGGAAGCCATCCTGTGGAAAAAAACGGAGAAAAAGGGTTCTATTTTGCCGTATGGGCACCCAATGCCCAGGCAGTGTCTGTTGCAGGATCATTCAACAACTGGAACAGCCGGGACTATCCTCTGGCCCCCAGGCAAAGTTCAGGTATCTGGGAAGGATTCATTCCCGGCATTCCCACTGGAACTTTGTATAAATACCATATCCAATCCACACAGAACGGGTACAGGGTGGATAAGACTGATCCTTTTGGCTTTTACACGGAATTGTCCCCCCAGACCGCATCTGTGACCTGGGATCTGACCCATGAATGGCAGGATGCCGTCTGGATGGAAAACCGCAGCAATACGGAGATGAAATCTGCACCCATGGCCATTTATGAAATGCACCTGGGCTCCTGGATCAGGGTGCCTGAGGAAGAAAACCGGTTTCCAACCTATCGGGAACTGGCTGAAAAACTGCCGGATTACCTGCTGCAGACGGGGTTTACCCATGTGGAGTTTCTGCCGGTGATGGAACACCCTTTTTACGGCAGCTGGGGATATCAATGTCTGGGCTATTTTGCCCCCACCAGCCGTTTTGGCACGCCCCGGGATTTCATGTATCTGGTGGACTGCCTGCATCAAAAAGGGATTGGTGTTATTCTGGACTGGGTTCCCTCCCATTTTCCCAGTGATGAGCACGGGCTGGGTTACTTTGACGGCACCCATCTTTTTGAACATGAAGATCCCCGCAAAGGATTTCATCCTGACTGGAAAAGTCTGATTTTCAATTACGGCCGCAATGAGGTCATGTCCTACCTCATCAGCAGTGCCCTGTTCTGGCTGGAAAAATATCACGTAGACGGCTTTCGGGTGGATGCGGTTGCCTCCATGCTGTATCTGGATTATTCCCGCAAGGCAGACGAGTGGGTCCCCAACCAATACGGGGGCCGGGAAAATTTAGAAGCGGTTACCTTTCTGCGGAAATTCAACGAGGTGGTCCACGAGAAATTTCCAGGTACCCTCACCATTGCCGAGGAATCCACTGACTGGCCTATGGTTTCCAGACCGGTGCACCTGGGAGGACTGGGATTTGACATGAAGTGGGACATGGGATGGATGCACGACACCCTGGCCTATATGTCCAGGGACCCCATTCACCGCAGCTATCACCATGACAAACTCACCTTCCGGATGATATATGCCTTTAATGAAAACTATGTGCTGCCTTTGTCCCATGACGAAGTGGTCCACGGCAAAGGGTCTTTGCTGGGTAAAATGCCGGGTGATGACTGGCGCAGGTTTGCCAATCTGCGGCTGCTGTTCGGATACATGTATGCCCAGCCGGCCAAAAAACTTATTTTCATGGGAGGTGAGATCGGCCAGAGCCGGGAATGGAACCATGACAACAGCCTGGACTGGCATCTGCTGGAAAATTCTTTCAACAAGGGGCTTCAGCGCTGGATAGAAGATCTGAACCAGTTTTACCGGCAAACGGCTGCCATGCATGTAAATGATTTTTCCTCTCAGGGATTTCAATGGATAGACTGCCATGACGTGCACCAATCCACCCTCAGTCTTATCCGGTTCGGTAGAACCGCAGGGGATGAAATTATTGTTGTATGTAATTTTACCCCCATACCGCGTCCCAATTACCGGCTGGGGGTTTCTGAAGAAGGCATCTGGAAGGAATGTCTCAACAGTGATGCATCTGAATACGGGGGCAGCAACCAGGGCAGCCTGGGACAAATTGAGACCTCCCCGGTACCGGCACACGGGTTTTCTTTTTCCCTGAACCTGGTGCTGCCGCCTCTGGGGGTTGTTTTTCTTAAAAAAAAGGAACCGGAACAAAGTTCCGCCTCCCCTGTCTTATCCCCAACATAAAGGTGTGACCAATGAAAGCGTTGATTCTGACCAATGAGTATCCCCCCCATATCTACGGCGGGGCAGGGGTACATGTTGAACACCTGGTGCGGGAGATGGCTGCTTTGTCTCCGGGTGAACATAATTTTGACATCCTGTGTTTCGGGGACCAGAAAAGTGGTGATTCCCATCTGCAGGTATCAGGGGTGCCCGGGGTACATCCCCAGGCATCTGAACTGCAGCGGCCCAGACTGGCTGACACCCTGCTGCGCAATGCCGTCATGACCGGGAATGCAGCTGCTGCAGACGTGATCCACTGCCACACCTGGTATACCTATATGGCCGGGTGTCTGCTCAAAGAGATTCTCCAGGCCCCTTTAGTGGTCACCACCCACTCTCTGGAGCCCCACCGCCCCTGGAAAAAAGACCAGCTCGGTGACAGCTACCATGCCACCTGCTGGCTGGAAAAAACAGCCATGTCCAATGCAGACGGTATTATCGCGGTGTCTGAAACCATGAAGCAGAACGTGATGGATCTTTATCCGGTTCATCCTGAAAAGATCCGGGTTATCTATAACGGGGTGGATACCGGTTTTTTTTGTGAAACTTTCCGGCCGGCAACGCTGCAGTCTTACGGTATTGATCCGGACAAGCCCTATATTCTGTTTGTGGGCAGGATTACCCGGCAGAAAGGAATCATGCATTTGCTCCGGGCACTTTCCCTGATTGACAGCGGGGTACAGACAGTGCTGTGTGCCAGTGCCCCTGATACCCAAAAAATCGCCCGGGAAATGGAAACCCGTGTAAAAAAAGCCCAACAGGAAATGGGCCGAAACATTATCTGGATTTCTGAAACTGTCCCTTTGCAGGATCTGCCGGTTCTTTACAGCCATGCGGCAGTTTTTGTGTGCCCTTCTGTCTATGAACCATTCGGCATCATCAACCTTGAGGCCGGGGCGTGCAATACACCGGTTGTGGCTGCAGCTGTCGGAGGGATTCCCGAAGTGGTGGTCCATCAGGAAACCGGGCTGCTTGTTCCTTTTGAAGCACAAGAGGATGCAGAACCTGCAAGGCCGGAAGTCTTTGCCGCAGATCTGGCTGCTGCCATCAATACCCTGATACAGGCGCCGGAAAAAAGAGCGCAAATGGGTGCGGCAGCCCGTAAAAGAATTGAACAACAGTTTTCCTGGGCCAGTATTGCTCAGCAGACCATGGAATTTTATGCGCACCTGATCAGAAATTAATGCCAGTCTCACAAGGCGGGGTCTGGTATTTCACTGTAGGCAAGAAAAAATATTCCCTCACGCTTCGGTGGTAACCTTCCGGGTTTCATCCTCTGTTTCAATGTTTTCAACTTGGTTATCAATCACCTCTTTAATTTTTTCTTTTGTCATATTGACATCGTAAGGAAAAATCCTTACACTGAAAAACAAAAGGAGATATCATTATGGCATCCATTGAAACAGTTGCTACCATAACCGCCAAAGGGCAGATTACCCTGCCCAAATCCATACGCCAGGCACTGGGCGTGGATTTTGGAGATAAGATCAAGTTCCATCTCATGGATGATCAGGTGGTTGTTACACGAATAAACGAAAATTCACATGAAGATCCGGCAATAAAAAGCTTTCTGTCACTACTGGAAAAAGACATTCAGTCCGGGGGGCATATCACTTACCTGCCTGAAGCGCTTGCTGCAAAAATGCTGGCAGCCACAGGCCAATCCCGGAATCTGGACAAAGAGATTGTCGGCGACGTTGCATTATGATGCAACGGTATGGATGGCAACTGCTTTTTCATGAATGCCTGATCACACAATTACAGAGATTGGAAAATGCCGTCTCACGGGCAAGGGCAAACGATCCGGAACAGTTTGAAACAAACGCAAATGTCAAACTGTTCAATGCCCTTTCGGAATTGATTTTTGAAACGATTCCCGCCAATCCGAATCAACAGAGATATCGTCAGGGAAACACGATGGGGTCCGCGTATCGACATTGGCGCCGTGCCAAAATCGGGCGCAGGTTTCGCCTGTTTTTTCGGTTTGACTCCCAGTCAAAAATCATCATTTATGCCTGGGTCAATGATGCACATACGTTGCGGGCATCAGGCAGCAAAACAGATCCATACACCGTTTTTCAGAAGATGCTTTCATCAGGGCATCCGCCTGACAATTGGTCTGCACTGCTTACTGCCGCTAAAGCTGAATGGAAATCAAGAAATTAGTTCTCTCACGCTTGAGGATTAAGCAGGCCAAGGATACGAAAAAAAGTGATAAATGAAAAAGTCATCAACCCAGCCGGGTGGTTTCCGGGAGAACATTGATGTCGGAACAATCGATGGTCTTTATCATCATCGGCATGATGTATCTGCTCCTCGGGCATGTGTTCAATGTGCTTTGGTTAACCTGGCCGCTGACGTAGTCAGTCTGGTGACACTCTGCACCGGCCATAGGCAGCCGTAACATTTTTGAGCCACCAGGCATGCTGTTTTGTCAAGCTGGCTTTTGGCAGGCGCCACTGCCAGTTTTCCTGTGCACCTGCCGGCTGGTTCAGGCGGGCATCCGGGCCCAGGCCGAGAATGTCCTGGAGGGGGATGATCACTGTATCAGCCACAGACATCATGGCCAGGCGCATCATCTGCCAGTGTATTTTTTTTTCGGAGATATGGGTGCCCAGGTAATGCTGTAAACGGCTCTTTGCCTGGTCGGTTAGCTCCTGTTCAAACCAGCCCCGGATGGTGTTGTTGTCATGGGTGCCGGTATAAACGATACAGTCCCGGATATGGTGGTGGGGTAAAAAAGAACTATGGGGAAAATCATCGCCAAAGGCGAACTGCAGCACCCGCATGCCGGGCAGCTTGAATCTGCGCATGCATTCATGGACATCAGGGGTGATTGTGCCCAGGTCTTCGGCGATAACCGGCAGATGTCCGAACCGCATGGTCAAGCTGGTGAAAAAATCATCACCCGGAACCTGAACCCATTGTCCGTCAACAGCGGTTTCTGCCGAAGCTGCAACCTCCCAGCAGGCAACCAGACCCCTGAAATGATCGATGCGCACCACATCAAACATCTCAAAGTTGTGTGCGAACCGCCTGCGCCACCAGGCATAATCGTTGTTCTGCAGGTACTGCCAGTCGTACACCGGATGCCCCCACAGCTGACCGGTGTCACTGAAATAATCCGGGGGCACCCCTGATACTTTTGTCGGCAATTTGTTTTCATCCAGTTTGTACTGCGCAGGACAGCTCCAGACATCAGCGCTGTCAAAAGGCATATAGATGGGAAGATCTCCGTACAGACGGATATTTCGGGCATTGCAGTATTTTTTGAGTGCCTGCCACTGACGGAAAAACAAAAACTGTACAAATTTATGAAATCTGACCTGGCTGGCCAGCATGTTCTGCATCTCGGCCAGGGCATCCGGATGCCGGTCCCGCAGCGGTTGGGGCCACTGCTGCCAGCCGGCCTGGTTAAAATGCGCTGTGAGGGCCATGAATATTGCATAATCTTCCAGCCAGGCCGCCTGGGCCGAGCAGAAATGATCAAATCCGGCAAGGGTTTTTTTCTGCTGTTCCATGCGTTCAAACGCCAGTTGGAAAAGGGTGTGCTTATGTTCTGCAACAGCCGGGTAGTCTACCCGGTTTTCAGAAAATGGCTGCCGGGGCATGGTGTCATCCACAGACAGCAGACCTGCACGGACAAGAAAATACGGGCTTATCAGCAAAGGGTTGCCTGCAAAAGCTGAGGGACAGCTGTAGGGAGAACCGGTTTGGGTATCAACAGGGTTCAGCGGCAGCATCTGCCATATCTGCTGGCCTGTGGCAGCCAGAAAATCGGCAAATCCATAGGCTGCCGGTCCCAGATCACCGATGCCGTATGCAGAGGGAAGACTGGTTATGTGCATCAGGATGCCGTTTGCGCGTATGGTCATGACTGCCCCCTGTGTGATTTGTCCGGCAGGTCCCTGCGCAGGGAGGGGGCCATTTTTCCGGCCCATGTTTCATATTGTGATTCCGGCACCACCAGGGACAGTGCCCCATACTTGGCAGGGTTGTTGATGGGCGTCAATTCCACTGTCAATGGGGGGACCAGCAGGTTGCTGTTCCTGGTGCGATCTGCCACTTTTTTTGCAATATTGTCCACATGCCAGGGGTTTAAGCGGGCCACACTTTCTCCGATGCCGATACGGGTGAGACCAAACAGCTGGGCAACGGCAATGGCGGCATCAGCTGTTACCTGTGCTGCAAGATCAGCTATAAAAACAGCCAGGTCATCTGTATTGTTTTTTGCATAATCCATAATGGTTTTTGCATCTGTCTTCCGATGGCGGCTGATGCTGGAATCAGTGACCAGCGCAGACAGGCTGGAAAAACCGGTTGGCCGGACCAGACACGGTGAGATGGCTTTTAAAACCGGGCTGTCCTTGAGAGAAAGCAGTGTCCGGGCACAATTGGCAATGCCCCTGCCTGAGGCATAGTTTTCCGCACAGGCCGTGGGATGTCCGGTTGTACAGCCGCAGGTCTGCCACAGTGCTTCCGGCATAAAACCGACCGGGATATGGCCGATCTCCGCAGGGACATCACAGTGGGGTATGCCGCATCCAAAACCGGTTCCCAGAATAAAGTAAGCGGTTTTTTTTGGATCGATGCCATGAACCACCTTATAATAAATGCCCTGGGCCGTGGCTGCGGCAGTGCCGTCATTTGTTGCTGTAACCGGGTAGTCTGCGCTGGCTTTCATCACCACAATGCCGGGTTTGTCCTGGTCGTGACCGGAGGCAAACCGCATGGGGGTGTTGCCGCCGGCAATCACAATATAGCCATCCTGTTCCCAGGTCCTGCCGCAAAGGCTTGCGCCTTTGCCGGTAATATCAAAGCTGCCGATTTCTTTTCGGGCCTGTTTTAAACATTTTTCTTCGGACCGGCTGATGTAGGCGGCTGTGCGTTGCGCTTTCGGGATATGGGTCAAAATAGTGTCAAGCAGGACTTCTGCATCTCCGCTGGCAAGGGTTTTTCCTGTTTTTTTAAAAGGGCTGTCATATTGTTTTTCATACAGAAAAGTGCCGTCTTCGGCAGCCAGCAGAAAATCAAGTTTTGTCCCACCCAGATCCATTCCCAGTAAATCAGGCATGTTGCCTCCGAATTCATAGCGTTGACATCCATATGATACAACGCAGTATAAATTGCCTTCCCATGCAGGTCAATGAAGCGCATGAGAATCTTTTTTTCAAATAACAAACATATCGGCCCATCAGGGCCGGAAAGGTAAGAAAAATGAGCAAAATAGCTGTAATCATAGATGATTATTTTGAGGATTCAGAATACACTGAACCTGTAAGCGAGTTCAGGGGAAAGGGACATGACATTATCCATGTCGGCCTTGAAAAAGGAAAAACAGTAAAAGGCAAAAAACAACAAACCCCGGTAGTGGTTGACCAAAGCGTAAACCAGACGAGTGCAGACCATTTTGATGCGCTTCTCATCCCAGGCGGTTATTCACCGGACCAGCTGCGCGCCCACCCCGGTCCCGTGGCGTTTGTCCGGGATTTCATGGAAAAAAATAAACCGGTTTTTTCCATCTGCCACGGCCCGCAGCTGTTGATCTCAGCAGATGTGATCCAGGGCAGGACCTTGACCGGCTGGACTTCCATTATTCAGGACATTCAAAATGCAGGTGCAACATTTGTAGATGAGGCAGTTGTCACGGACGGCAATCTTGTGACCAGCAGAAATCCCGGGGATCTGCCGGGTTTTATTCATGCTGCATTGGAAAAACTGGCCTGAATAGGGGATGTCCCCTGACTTTGGTAAAAAGATGCTGCCCGGGCAATTTCGATTAAACAAAAGAATTGTCCGGGCAGTTTTTTGTCTTTCCGTCTGCAATGCTATGGACCGGAAAAGGTCGGTCACATGCAGGGAGAATCAATATTTTTTGAATTCATCCTTTTTGGCATTGCACACCGGACAATTGTCCGGGGCTTCGCCTTCCAGGGTGTATCCGCACACCAGACACACCTGGATGTCATCCAGTTCAGCATCACTGGCATTGTCTACGGCGGTTTTGGCTTTTTCAAACAATTCCTTGTGTTTTTTTTCGGTTTTATACGACCACTCAAAACTGCGGTACGCACTTTTTTCCTCCTGCAGTTTTGCAATTTCCATATAAGCAGGGTACATCTCTTCGATTTCAAAGGTTTCCCCGGCAATGGCCAGGCCCAGATTTTTGGCTGTATCCCCCGGGCCGAATGCGCCCATGCTGTTTGCCACCACCCCTTCATTCAGGTGTTTGACTTCCCGGTAATGATCGCCTGCATGGATAAATTCTGCATGGGAAACCGCTTCAAACAACCGGGCAACATTGGGGAAATTCTCTTTTTCAGCCTGGCGCGCAAAATGCCGGTACCGCATGTTTGCCATGCTTTCACCGCCAAACGCATTGATCATGTTCTGCTGGGTCATCTGTTTCATGCTTTACTTCCTTTCTGATAATTTTTCCTGGTAATCCGTATTTTACTCTTCCGCTGTTATCACAGTAAAAAACGTGTTTTGCCCCCGTCTGACCAGAAGCAGAAACTTATCTCCTTTCCGGACCGCATTCTTGAATGCTTTTACAGAATCCACCGGGGTCTGGTTTATCTCCTGGATAAGATCACCCCGCTGCAGGTTTGCTTCAGCTGCCGGGCTGCCGGCATTTACACCGGCCACAACAACCCCTTTTTGCTGTTCATATCCCAGCTGGGCTGCGATTTCCGGGGTCAGTTCCTGTATCTGAAGTCCCAGGGGTGCAGTGCCGGAAGAATCGGTTTCCGGTTTTTCGGACTGTTCTTCAGATGCCAGTCTTCCAATTTTCACCTGCAGGGTTTTCTTTTTTCCGTCCCGTATCACTGTCAGGGGAATCTTGCTGCCAACGGTTTTCTGCGCAACACTGTTTTTCAGGACCGTGGGATTATCCACTGATTGTCCATCAAGAGAAACAATGATGTCTCCGCGCAGCACACCTGCCTTATCTGCCGGGCCGTCTTTGGCCACATCACCCACCAGGACACCTTGGGCTTTTTTTAAACCAAAACTGTCGGCGATATCTTTGGTGACCGGTTGAATACTGACACCCAGCCATCCCCGGACGACATGGCCTTTCTCAATAAGGCTTTGCATAATGTCTTTTGCCATGTTAACGGGAATGGCGAACCCGATCCCCTGGTAACCGCCGCTTTTGCTGAAAATGGCTGTGTTGATGCCGATCACCCTGCCGTGAATATCCACCAGGGGTCCGCCGCTGTTTCCCGGATTAATGGCGGCATCGGTCTGAAAAAAATCTTCATATTCCACAATACCGATATTGGCACGGCCTGCTGCGCTTATGATGCCGGCGGTTACTGTTTGTGAAAGCCCATAGGGTGTTCCTACGGCAATAACCCAGTCCCCGACCTGCATTGTGCTGGAATCACCGAGTTCGGCTGTGGGCAGGTTTTTGCCTTCAATTTTAATTACCGCCACATCTGACATCGGATCAGAGCCAACCACTGTTGCATCAAATTCGCGTTTGTCCGGCAGGGTGACAGTGATTTCTTCGGCCTTTTTCACCACATGGCTGTTGGTGAGAATGTAGCCTTCCTCATTGAGAATAAATCCAGAACCCAGGCCCCGGCGCTGGTATTCTTTTTTTTTGGGTATACCGAAAAAACGGCGGAAAAATTCATTGTCAAATAGTTCCTGGTATTGTTCAGGCAGCGATTCCATGGTATATACCGTACTGATGTAGACCACCGCAGGGCTGATTTTTTTGCTTCCATCCCTGAATGCCTTTCCCAGTGTCTCCAGCTGGTGGGGGGTATCCTTTTTGGCACTGTCTGCCGGGGTGACCAGGGGGCCTGTCAGGACTGTCAATCCGATCAGTAAAACAGCTGCAAAACAGCCTGCCACTATGTTTTTATAATGTTTTTCCTGAATCATAATGTAATTTCTCCTTTTAATTTATCTGATTTTATCTGATAGGGTTTGGCCGTTTACCGGCAATAACACTCATGGCTTGAGAGACCATAACAAATGATGAAAGCTGTTAGCTTTTAGCCTTTAGCTGTTAGACGTCAGGTATCAGCTTAAAACTTAAAACCTTCATATAAAATAATAACCAGGCTTTCTCATTGGGCCGCCGGTTTTTGATCTAAAAAAGAAAACGCTGCCTCCTTAAGATTGATTTCCAGTTCCATTTCTCCCAGGTCTGCATCAGGCCCGGCATGAAACCCCAGGCTTTTGCCAAGCGCAATCATTTTGCGGTTTTCCCGTAACACGGTTCCCCAAACCTTTTCAATTCCGCGTTTTTGGGCAATCTGCAGCACCCGGCCAAGCAGCAGTGCCCCGATGCCCTGGCCGTGCCACGGGTCTCCCACCAGTACGGAAAATTCCCCGGTTTTTGCATCCGGATCGCTGATCACTCTGGCCATGCCAAACATTTTTCTTTTTTCCGGATCTTCATTCAAAGCGGTCAGGGCGATTTCCCGGTCATAATCGATCTGGGTGAATCTGGCCAGCATGGCCGGCGATATTTCTTTCATGGCACTGAAAAACCGATGATAGATGGTGGTGGGCGAAAGTATCTGGAAAAGTTTCTGGAAAAGTGGTGCATCTTCCGGCTTGGCAGGCCGGATAAAAACGCTGCGGCCGTCATCGGTTTTTTCATGGAATTCATATTCATCCGGATACGGGCTGATAACCAGATGCAAAGGCGCTGGCTGTGATGTGTCTTCAAGCCGGATGCGGGCATCCACAGCCCGGGGTTGTCCGTCTTTGACGATGACAGGATTCATGTCCAGTTCCACAATCTGGGGAAAATCACTCACCAGCTGTGAAACGCGCATGAGCAGTGCTTCCAGTGCTTCCATATCTGCAGCCGGCCGGTTTCGGAATCCCCGCAACCGTTTATATGTCCGGGTGTTCTCCATCATACGCCGCGCCAGCAGGCGGTTTAACGGCGGCAGCCCCAGGGTCCGGTCTTCAAGGATTTCAGAAAAAATACCCCCTGAACCGAACAGAATGACAGGTCCGAAAGAGGTGTCGTTTTTTGCGCCGATCAGCAGTTCATGATCCGGGCTGTCAATATATTGCTGAACAGTTACCCCCTGCACACGGGCATCCGGGTTGCTGGCTTCAGCCCCTTTCATGGTTTTCTGGAAAGCTGCGCGCACCGCATCTGTGGAATGCAGATTCAGATGCACCCCCTTTGCATCGGTTTTGTGGGAAATGTCCGGTGACACAAGCTTTACTGCCACAGGAAATCCGATCTCTTCAGCTGCAGCAACGGCATCTTCTTCTGTGGATACCGTTTTTGTTGCATTCACCGGGATGCCGTATGCTGATAAAATCTCTTTGGATGCGGCTTCCGACAGAAGACCGGAATGTTTTTTGATATGGTTGTGAATCAGCTCTCCGGCTTTGTCTGGATCATAATGCAGCTCATGGGAGAGCTTTCGGGGAATCTGTGTCAGCATCTTCAGATTCCGGTTGTATTCCACCATGAAAACAAAGGCCTGCACAGCCCTTTCCGGTGTTTCATACGTTGGAATTTTTGCATGGTTTAATGCGTCAACCGCTTTTGCCATCTTCCGGCCCCCGATCCAGGAAGCAAATACGGGAAAATTTTTGTCTTGAGCTGATTCAGCCAGGGCCCTTGCCACAGGTTCCGGGTCTGTCAATGCCTGGGGCACCATAATGGCAAGGATCGCGTCAAAAGATTTGCTTTCATAGCAGAGATCAAAGGTTTTCATGAACCGTTCCCGGGTTGCATCTCCCAGAATATCAATGGGATTACTGCGGCTCCAGTACCGGGGCAGCACGTCATTCAAAGATTGGGTGAGTTCTTTGGAGAGCGCAGCCGGTTCCAGGCCGTGACTTCCAAGTGCATCTGTGGCCATCACCCCGGGGCCTCCGCCATTGGTGATGATTGCCAGGCGTGATCCGTTGGGACGCGGCTTTTTGGCCATGAGTTCAGCACAGTCGAATAATTGTGCTATGGTGTTCACCCGGACGATGCCGGCACGTTTGAACGCTGTGTCATATACCGCATCTTCTCCGGCCAGGGCCCCGGTATGGGAAGATGCTGCTTTGGCACCGGCTTCACTCCGCCCGGCTTTCAAGACCACGATGGGTTTGACCCTGGACACTGCCCGTGCAGCGCTCATGAATTTGCGTATCTGGGTGAGGTTTTCTATGTAGAGCAGAATGCTTTTTGTCTGAGAATCATTCCCAAGATAATCGATCATATCCCCGAAATCCACATCCACCATGGAACCGATGCTCACAAAGTGGCTGAACCCGATTTTTTCTTTAAAGGAAAGATCCAGAATCGCTGTGCAGATGGCGCCGCTCTGGGAGACAAAAGCCAGTTTTCCTTCAGACGGCATATCAGAGGCAAAACTGGCATTGAGCCCTTCTGCGGTATTGATGATACCCAGACAATTGGGGCCGATAAGCCGCACCCCGCCGCCATAGGCTTTTTTTTGGATTTTTTTTTCAATGCTGCGTCCCTGTTCCCCGGTTTCTTTTCCGCCGGCCGACAGGATAACAGCGCCACCTGTGCCCGCGGCAATGCAGTCATCAATGATGTCCGGGACGGTGGATATGGGGGTGGCAATAATTGCAAGATCAACCGGATCACTGCTCTGCTTTATGGATGCCAGCGTTTTTATCCCCTTAACCGTCTTGTATTTCGGGTTTATGGGTACGATTTGGCCTGAAAACTGTCCATTTTCCAGGTTGGTCATCAGGGCATTGCCAACGCTGTGCTCCTTTTCACTGGCACCGATAACAGCAACTTTTTCAGGATGAAAAACACGGTCAAGATTATAAATTCCCATATCCTGTTTACTCCCTGGTTCGCACTTTATGCTTCAACATATGTGTTTATATGAAAGTTTTAAGTTTTACGTGTTAAGTTTTAAGCTGATGCCTGGCTGCATATACTTTTATTTTATCTTGTGCCCGGCAGGGCATGGGTGTCGTTCAAAGACTGTTCTTCAACCAGGCAAACCCTGATTTTCCAGAGCAGAAAATCAGGGTTCATCATTGCCGGCAGCCGGAAGATTTTCAAACACCCGTTCTTTAACATGCAGCTGCACAGCATCTTCAACAATGTCTTTGACCCATGCCGCCGGAATAATTTTTTTGTCTTTTTTGATCATACCGCTGGAAACCAGAAGATGGGACACTTTAAAGGTTTCAGGTTCAGTATACACATCTTCGATGGTACCCAGATGCCGGCCGTCAGTGTCTGTCACATCCGCACCTTCTTCCAGGGCCACGGCATCGTCAGGGATATTGCGGTGCTTTTCTTTGTAATACAATGGTTTGTACTGGGACGGATAGGGCGATGATTTCAAATATGGCGCTTTGACCGCCGCATGGTACCACAGCAGCTGACGGGCTTCATCTGCCTGACGCCGGTTAAAATCTTCCACACCGGCGTTTGGAATATATTGTGTTTCATCAAATTGCGGATAATCCTCCGGTGCGGCAGCTTTTTTTAAAATGACTTCATTTTCACTTGTGGATTGGATATCGGTTACAGGGACCACTTTATCCTCTGTGAACAAAAACCCTTTTTCAACCACCAGATGGGATACTTCATCAGTGGCAGGATCAATCACCACCCGGTCAATGTCCCCTACCTTCTGCTGGTCATGGGTAAGGACTTTGGTGTTTTTTTTAAAATGCATGTTTGCTCCTGAAGCGTTTTGATTACCAGTTGAGTACCAACTGCCGCATCTGGTTCTGCGAAACTGTTATGTTGCGGTTTTTCCAGATACCATCGTGCTGCGCTTTGACCTGGTAGTTTCCCGGTGCAAGATCAACCAGCACCCATGGGCCATCGGTGGTCGTGGACAGCATTTTTTTGCCGTCTGCGCGGGTGATTCTCACATCACACCCGGAAAGGTAGTGTCCTTTTTTTGTGGCTAAAACCACTTTGAGGGTGTAATCGTCTGCCATCCGGTCAAGCATCTGGCGGGCCTCAATACCGACTCCGCCGGTGATAAATCGGATACCTTCCATGGAGGTTTGGGATTCAGGGACGGGCCGGTACGTCTCATGATCCATGGCCACGGCAAAGGTACACCAGAACAGACTTACGGTTATCCAGAACAGAATTGATTTTTTCATAATACATCTCCTTTTTTCTTTTAAAGTTAGGCATTGGTAAACAATAATTTACCCAAACCTGCAAAATCATTTATATACTAAGACAAAAAAGACAAAGGAAAAATACATGGATGCATGCATTTACACCATTTTTATCCTGTATTTGAAAAATATGTTTGGAAGAGATCGTTTTTTCAGTGGCCAGGTGAACAAAGATACCGCAAACCGGACCGGAGGTTTGTGTTTTTTGGGTACAAATGTTTTGCGGCGTTCCGGGAGGGGCGTTACAGGAGGGAAAAACCGGGTTGGGGGTGGTGCCCGGCGGGGGTTCCGGATACCCGGGCCGGACCCGTATTTCAGGTCCGGCCCGGGTGGTGTCCGATGTTATTCTTTTTCAAAGTCTTCTTTGCCTGCACCGCAGATGGGGCAGGTCCAGTCCTCCGGCAGATCTTCAAAAGCGGTTCCGGGTTTGATACCGTTATCAGGATCTCCGTCCGCCGGGTCATATACATAGCCGCACAGGTTGCATACATATCTGTCCATAATCAATTTCTCCTTTTTTGGGTTTGTGGTGATTTTCGGGCAGTATGGCCCGTTTAATAGGCTTCTTCCATATCCAGGTCTTCCTGGGTTACAGGGTTTTTAAACATATGATAGGCCCAGATCTGGTAACAGATGACAATGGGAATGAATACCAGGACCACAGCCAGCATGATTTTCAAGGTCAAAGGACTGGAAGATGCGTTGAACGCGGTAAGGTGCCAGTCCGGGTTCATGCTGGAAGGAAACAGGGCAGGGAACAGTCCGATAATGCCGAAAAAGGTGCACAAAACAATGGTGAGAGCTGATGCGAACCAGGCCTTGAAATAGGTTTTTTTGTTTACAAAATACCGGATGCCCAACAGGGCTGCCACATTCACCAGGGTTATCAAAAATAAAACCGGGTACTGAAAATAATTGGCATACAGGTCAGTGGCAAAATAACTGGCAATCAAAAATATGACCGCAACCGGCACCAGAATCAGCCAGGTTCTCTGAGAAATCAGCACCATGCGCGACTGCAGTGCTCCTGAGGATTTGACTGCCACCCAGTTGGCACCGTGGACAATGAACAGCAGAACAAATAACGCCCCTCCCAGCAGGCCGTAAGGGTTGAGGAGTTTAAAGGTATTGCCGTGATAGATCCCCTGATCATCAAAAGGGATGCCCTGGAAAATATTGGCAAAAGCCACCCCGAACAGCAGGGCCGGAACAAAACTGCCGATAAAGATAAGAAAATCCCACACTTTTTTCCAGGCAGGGGTATCGATCTTACTTCTGAAATGGATGGCAACCCCGCGGAAAATGAGGGCAAAGAGAATCAGCATCAGCGGTGTATAAAGCGCGGAAAACATGGTGGCATACACCTGCGGGAAAGCGGCAAAGGTCACCCCGCCGGCTGTGATGAGCCACACCTCATTGCCGTCCCACAAAGGACCTATGGCATTGAGCATGGTACGCCGCTCAGTATCGGTCCTGCCGGCAAAAGGATAAATGGTGCCGATACCGAAGTCAAATCCGGAGGTCATGAAAAACAGCGCCCACAAAAGGCCCCACAGAAAAAACCAGATCGTTTGCAGTTCCATTATTTATGTACTCCTTAATTTATCGGGTTGCGTCTTCAGGACCTTCTTTGACAGTTTTGGCCATCAGAAAGAATCCCACAGCTCCCAGCAGACCGTACACCAGAATAAATCCCATCAATGAGGTGAATACCTGGGTGGTGGATACAGGGGAGGCAGCTTCTGCCGTTTTCATCAGGCCGTATACGATCCAGGGCTGCCTGCCCACCTCTGATACGATCCATCCCATTTCTATGGCAATATAGGGCAAAGGAAGGGAAAACATCATGATTTTCAGATATGTGGGATTTTCCAGCAGTTTGTTGCGTTTGAACCATCCGTAAACGGTCAGCAGGATAAACAGGGTGCCCAGTCCCACCATGGTTCGGAAACCGATGAATGTGGGCAGGACCGGCGGGCGCTCGTCTTTGGGGATATCGCGCAGCCCCGTTACTTCGGCATTGAAATCATGAAACCCCAGAAAACTTAATATACCGGGGATCGCACCGATTTCAATGCTGTTTCTTTCATTTTCTTCATCCGGGATGGCAAACAGTACCAGGGGTGCCCGGGTCTGGGTTTCCCAGTGTGATTCCATGGCAGCCAGTTTGGCCGGCTGGGTTTTGGACACGTTGACTCCGTGCATATCCCCGGTGACGGCAACCAGGACAGAACAGACAAGCCCCACCACCAGACCGATGCGGAAAGAAGGCTCAAATATCTCCAGGTGCTGTTTTTTCAGCAGATGCCAGGCAGATACACCCATGATGAAAAAAGCGGACAGCAGCAGGGCTGAAGGTATCACATGAATGATTTCCAGAATCCCGTGTTTGTTGGTGATCAGGGCAAAAAAACTGTCCAGTTCAGCCCTGCCGTTCCGGATGACATACCCCACGGGATTCTGCATAAACCCATTGGCCAGCAGGATCCATACTGCAGACATGTTCCCGGCAAAGGCGATGAGCCACATGACCCCGGCATGGGCCTTGGCAGACAGTTTATTCCACCCGAAAATCCAGATGCCGATAAAGGTGGATTCCAGGAAAAATGCCACAGAGGCCTCAATGGCCAGAAGTGAGCCGAAAATATCCCCCACATAGGCGGAATATCGTGACCAGTTGGTGCCGAACTGAAATTCCAGGGTGATGCCCGTGACCACGCCCAGGGCGAAATTGATCAAAAACAGCTTTCCCCAGAATTTGGTCATGCGCAGATACTTCTGATCCCCGGTTCTGGCATATTTGGTTTCCATGTAGGCAACGAGAATGGAAAGTCCCAGGGTCAAGGGGACAAACAGAAAATGGAACATGGTGGCTGCAGCAAACTGCAGTCGGGACAAAAAAACCGGATCCATAAATTCCTCCAGATATTGAGTTTAATGCCAAATCTCAGTTTGGAAAGAGCAATTCATATGCCATCATATGGAAAAAAGTGATGATCCATGCCAAAATTACTGAAAACTGCCATACCATAACCAATTTAATTCAGGTTTTCAAGTAAGTTTGGGTATTTTGCATGCAGGCCGGGACAAAGGAGTGTCTCTGGTGGACAGATGTTTGATACATGTGTGTATCATCCAACGCCCCGGGCAAGTATGCCCGGGGCGTTGGATGTCAGGAGGGAGTAAACAGAATTTATGCTTTTTTGGTGGCCTTGGTTTCCCATTCCTCTATTCGGGTGGTGTCGTAAATTTCTTCCCATCCCGTTATCATGCCGCTGATGTGGCTGAACAAAGAATGCCCGGTGGTGGTCATGTACACATGGATGATCAGAAAATTTACCAGCAGAAACGCCACCAGGGTATGAATGACAGCCAAAGGTGCCAGGGACATGCCGGGAAAGCTGTTGTACAGATAATACAGCAGGCCTGTTACCATCTGAACAGGCAGCAGCATGGCGGAAATGCCCAGATAGGCCAGGCGCTGTAAAGGGTTGTGTTTGGCACCTGGTGATTTCTGCACCGGATGGGCCTGTCCTTTGAAAATTCCCCACATGTAGTAGCGGATAACGTCAAACAGTTTGCGGGTGGTGGGAATATATTGTTTCCATTCACCGGTGATCGCCAGCCAGAAGGCAAAAAATGCAAATGATCCCAGCCAGAACAATCCCACAAAATTGTGGATGTTTACAGCAGTTTCAAATCCCATGAGGGTATAGGTGCCGTGCACTTCAAATCCGGTAATGATCAGCAAAATGATCATCAGAGACTGTGACCAGTGCCAGAGCCTCTCAAACCGGGTATACAGATATATTTTTTTGGTATGCTTCCGGGCCATGTTATTCCTCCTTGCCGTTGCGGGTGAAAAAGCGGCCCAGTCCATGGAGCATGACCCCGGCCAGGGCGCCCAGTACCGCAATCAAGCCGATGGTATCCACAAAATCGGATTTGTCTTTTCCAGGCAGGTACACGCCGGAGATACCAGCCAGCCGGGAGTTTTCTCTTATATGGCATGCACTGCATTCCAGAGACCTGGTTGCCGGGGCCACCATATGGGTGATGGGAAAGGCATAAGTGGTTTCCACATAGTCAAATTCACCGGAATAGGGCACATCCAGGGTCTGGTTGCCTAATGTGATGGCCTCATCCATGTCAAAGGTGGTCCAGAATCCTTTGGGGCCGGAAAGCAGCGGAGCCACGAGCTGTTTGTTGATTTTGTCATAGGGTTGTTTTCCCCGGTGGATCTTGAAAGGATGAATCCGCGCATTGGGATCATCGGGAGATCCCAGAGGATGGCTCACCTCCACAATCTGCTGGGGGTCGATTTCATCTTTGATGCCGATATTGTCAAAAGACCCGTTGTACCAGAAGTACTGGGGCACCACATTTTTTGCCCAGATGAAATCGCCTTTAATGGATTTGTAGACAGGTTTGCCGAACTCCCCTTTTTCTTCATAGGGCTTACCGTCCTTCATCTTACCGGCTGTGGTCCAGTCCCACCACATTTTTGTGGGGTTGACCCGGGCAAATTCCGGGATATGGCAGCTCTGGCAGGCCACTTTGTCGGTATGGTCGTTCATTTTTGCGGTGGTGCTGTGGGGGGTGGCACTGTGACAGGACTCACAGGTGATTTTGGAGGCCATATCATCCTGGATCAGGCTTTTCCGTTCTGCTGAGGCCGGCCGGGTATACAGCCTGCCTGCAATATGGTGTTTTACCGTGGTATGGCACCTGGTGCAGGAAAAATCAGCACCGTCTGCTGCCATGTGAACATCGAGCATCCGGTTGGGTTTGGCAAGGGAGGTATCCAGGTCCCCGTGTTTGACCCCATCGCCCCCGCCGCCTTTAAAATGGCATTCCCCGCAGTTGTTGCGCTGGGGCAGGGTGATGTTTTTCACTGCCGTTTTGATATCAGCATGAAGTTCTTCAACAATTTCCTGAAGGTCCGGGTCATCATCTCCGGCAAAAGCAGCCAGGTCTGCAAAGGTTTCCTTGAAGGGAAATTTTTCTTTTCCATGACAGGACAGGCAGTTGACCAGCCCGTCCGTTCCATCCCAGCCGGCATGGCAGCTCAGGCATCCCTTGTCTTCCATGGCATTGCCGGAAATACAAAAATTGTTTACTGCATGACCGGCTTTGCCGTTCATGATACCTTCTTTTTCAGAAGGCACTTCCCAGGTCCAGTGTATGGTTTCTTCAAACTGCATGGCAGCATCCGTATGGCAGGAAAGGCAGGCCTGGGTGATCTGGTCACCGGATGTGAAATTCTGATTCAGAGCATCCAGTTTGCTGTGGTCCACTGTGGTCCAGTGTTTGTCGGACCGGACCGCCTGTTTGGCCAGTTTCATTCCCAGAGCTTCTTCTTCTTGTGCGGCAGCTGCAACAGATGCGGCAGCGGGGCTGGTGAAAAGCAGGATAACAAAAAGCAGGGCAGTGAACCAGACGGGTTTTGCCTGGCCGGCCCGGCCCAACCTTTTTATGTTTTTGTTCATGATGCCTCCGAAAAAGGGTATGGCAAAATACCCCGGTGGCCTCTTGAAGCACCACCGGGGGTAAACCGGTTTATTTGCACGTGGCAGGTGCAGGTGAATCTGCTGCATACGCATAAAAATAGGCGTGAATATCTGCAATATCTTCATCAGACATGGCATCCCATTCCGGCAGGCAGCCAAAGGCATCAAATTTCCTGTTCTCAAACACCTCTTTCCATTCTGCGCGTTTCATGTCTGCCGGGCTGACCTGTGGAGAAGCAGAATCCACTTCTCCTCTTTCATGGCAGGCCTTTATCACTTTGCGGTAGGTGTATTTGCCTTTGCGGCTGTTGCCGTCAGGACCGTCCTCTGCAAAAACTGCGGGAAAAGATCCCAGTGTGAAAACGGCCAGGGTGAAAAAGATAGTAAGATACTTATACATGGTTTGTCTCCTTAATATATGATTTGTTTTGGTTTGTCTATTTTGGCGCTTTGATGGTATAGGTGCCGTCAGAATCGAAACTGATCTGGGCTTCCACATAATACACATCTGTCAAAGATTCTCTGACATCCTTGACCATGTAATAAGCTTCGCCGCTTCTGGCCCCTGTGGAGCATACAAATACAACCGGTTTGTCTGCCGGCAGATCAGCGATTTTGGGCTCCAGCTTTTCCACCGGGATGTTCACGGCAGTCGTAAAGTGCCCTTTGGCAAATTCATCAGGATCCCTGGTGTCTACCAGCATTATGGATGCAGGATTTTCCGCCAGAATGGTTTTAAAACGGTCCAGATCAATGGATCCTTCTATTTCACCGGCCTTGACTGCCACTGTATCAGCAGCTGCGCCGAATTGTTTTTTCCATTCAGGATATCCCAGAGCAAACACGGATACATCCTTGTATCCCATGACAAGGGCCCTGGCTGCACTTTTGTGGCTCAACCGGCACTCCAGCCCGCCGCAGTAGAAAATGACGGGGGTTTCAAGGCTTCTTGGCAGTTTGCCGGACAGGTCATCAAAATGGGTAAAGGGAATGCTGATGGCCGTGGGAATATGGCCTTTGTCGTACTTGGGTTTCTGGGGACGGGCGTCCACCACCAGGGTTTTGTTTTCCGCAATTTTTGCAGCCACATACTCTGCTGATACAGATGCATAGGCCCCGGGCTGGTTCATATATTCCGGAAATCCTTTGGCAAATACCTTGACGTTTTTATATCCCAGTTTTTCCGCTTTTTTGGCGGATTTGTGGCTGAGTTTACATTCCACACCCCCGCAGTAGAAAATCAGCAGGGCATTTTTGTTTTTGGGCAGAAGATCGGTTTTCTTGTCGAAATCAGTGAACGGAATGCTCACGGCACCGGGTATGTGCCCTTTGACGTACATGGGTTTGTAAGGCCGTGCATCAATGATCATGACATTGTCTGCCATGGGGACGGTGACATGGGAAATGACAAAATCCGCCTCCACTATGTCATGGTGCATCCAGTCTTCGGCGGCAAAGGCATGCATGGTGCCGGTCAAAAGAATCAGGCAGGCCGCCACGGCAAAAAACGTGTGTTTTAAAGGATGAATGTTCATGGTTTCTCCTAATTTGGTTTGATGGTTATTTAACATGTTGTTTTATTTTGTTTGCGGATCTTTCCGCAGGGCATCCATGGTTTTGTCTGCAAAGGGGGAATTGCAACCCATGTGCCAATCTTGAAAAAAAATAGAGAAATATTTTATAACGGCCTTTTTTCAAGGGTTTTTACATGTGAAACCATAAAAATTTTTTTATAAAACCAGTACAGGTGTTGCCAAAGTGCTAATCATGTGTTAATGTGTTGCTTAACATTGTGGTTAACAGGAGATAGAAATGGATATTGGAAAATACTGGCGGGTGATCATTGATTCGGTTCAGGATGGGATTATCCTGGTGGATGAACAAGGTGATTTTATTGCTGCCAACCACTCGGCCCAGCTCATGACCGGATATACGGAAGACCAGCTCATCGGCCGGTCCTGCCGCATCCTCAACTGCACCGGGTGTGAAATCAAGGGTATTGGAAAAGGAAAAGACTGGTGCATGCTTTTTTCCCAGGGTCTGGTCCGGGATAAAAAATGCATGATAACCGACAGCCGCAAACAGACCATCCCCATAGTCAAAACCGCCACTGTGCTGTACGATGATGCCGGACAGATCACAGGGGCGGTGGAAACCCTCAAGGATATTTCAGAAAATATCAGCTATAAAAATGAACTGGATACCATTAAACGCATTTACCATATTGATGACGGGTTCCACGGGATTATCGGCCGCACCCCGGTGATGCAGAACCTTTTTGAACATATCCAGGGGGTTGCCTCCCTGGACACGCCGGTGATTATTCTCGGAGAAAGCGGTACAGGCAAGGAAATGGTGGCCAAGGCCCTGCACGAAAAAGGAAATCGGGCAGACAAGCCCTTTGTCAAGGTCAATTGTGCTGCTTTGAGTGAAACCATCCTGGAAAGTGAACTGTTCGGCCATGTGAAGGGGGCCTATACCGGGGCTGCAAATGACCGTGTCGGCCGGTTTGAAGCAGCCCACCAGGGCACGATTTTTCTGGATGAAATCGGAGATATCCCCTTGTCAGTCCAGGTGAAACTGCTGCGGGTGCTGGAGGAGCAGATGATCCAGCGGGTGGGGGATAACCGGTCCATACCCATTAATGTACGCATCATCACTGCCACCAACAAGGATCTGGAAAAAATGATTCTCCAGGGAGAATTCCGGGAGGATCTGTATTTCAGGATCAATGTGTTTCCTTTGACCTGTCCCCCCCTGCGCCTTCGCAAAGATGATATCACCTTGATCATTCAGCATTTTATCAGTATTCTGGCAGAGAAAACAAAGAAAAATATTCTCGGGTTTACCCCCCAGGCCATGCGGACCATGGTGGCCTATCCCTGGCCCGGCAATATCAGGGAACTGCGCAATGCCGTGGAATACGCATTTGTGCTGGCAAAGGGCACAAGCATCGGCACCGAACATCTGCCGGAAAAACTGCTGCAGCATAATCCGGACACATCCACGCCCTTGGACCTCCTGCCTGATCCGGTTATTCCGGCAAAAATATCGTGCAAAAAATCGGAGAAAACCGCTCTGGTGGCGGCATTGCAAAAAAGTGACGGCAATCAGACAAAGGCGGCACAGATACTGGGGGTCTCCCGGGTAACGGTGTGGAAACGCATGAAAAAACATGGGGTTGCCCTGAAAAATGCCCAGGGGTAACACCTGCCGGACAGGCATAACAGATCCAAAAAAGTGCGGCCTCCTGCAAAACACCGTGAGATGATATGATACTGTCAGGTAAGTCTTTGATAAAACGATGCTTTTGTCATCTCGACAAAACAATATATTGCGCATGCATATTTTTGGCACCATGTTTGCTTAACCTTATTGAACAGGGGCAGCCCGCAGCAAAAGCCGGACAAAGCCCTGATTATGAAAAAGGAGTGTAAATGAAAAAAGAAAATATTCTGGTTGTTGTGCTGGTAACCATTGCCCTGGCCGGCTTGTTCTGGTTTTTCACAGCCCGGACAGGACCGCAGAATCCTGGAGTTGCAAATGGTACTGAACCGGTTGCAGCAGCACAGATACCTGCTGTGGAAGCAACAGGTAACGCCGGGGTGAAAAACGGTAACGCCGGCGGAACCAGCGGAATTGACTGGAAAAACTATACCCCGGGTCTGGCCCAGGCCAAAACCCGGGACAAAAACGTGTTTTTGTATTTTTATGCCCAGTGGTGCACCTATTGCACCCAGCTCAAAAAAACCACCTTTGTGGATGAAAAAGTCCTGGCATATCTGGAGAAAAATTTTGTCAGTATTTCCGTTGATACCGACCAGAATCAGACGCTGTCCCAGACATGGCAGGTAAAAGGGCTGCCCACCATGTGGTTTCTCACATCGGACGGCAAAAGGATCAGCAGCCTTCCCGGTTATGTTGACGGACCACAGTTTTTGCAGATTCTCAGATATATTCATACCAAAAGCTATGATGAGATGAGTTTTCAGGATTTTGTCAAAAGCTGATCCACAATGATGTAAAAAAAGCGAGATGACCATGCGTTCACCAATTTCACGACGGCATTTTTTAAAAACCTCTTTTTTTGCGGCCGGCACAGCCATTGCCGGCACAGGTACGGCAAAGGCGGCAGGTACTTTTGATACAGAAACAGAACCTTTGGTAACCCTGATCGATATCAGCCGGTGCATCGGATGTGAAGAATGCGTGTATGCCTGCAAAGAGGCCAATGCCCATAAATTTGCCGATCCAAAAAAACCGTTTCCCAAAATGTATCCGGACCGGGTTCCGGTGGAAGACTGGTCAGATCGGCGGGATGTGACAGACCGCCTGACTCCGTATAACTGGCTGTATATCCAGTATGCCGGCGCCACCACCAAAGAAGGAGAAGAAATCACCCTGACCATTCCCCGGCGGTGTATGCACTGTCAGAACCCGCCCTGTGTCAAGCTGTGTCCCTGGGGGGCTGCCAAACAGGAAAAAAACGGGCTTTCCCGCATCGATTCACAGATCTGTCTGGGCGGATCCAAGTGCAACAAGGTCTGCCCCTGGGATATCCCCCAGCGCCAGACCGGTACAGGTCTTTACCTGGATCTGCTGCCTGCATTTGCCGGTAACGGGGTCATGTATAAATGTGACCGGTGTTACCAGAAAATAGAAAAAGGAGAGCAGCCTGCCTGTATTGAAGCCTGCCCTGAAGATGTCCAGACCATTGGCAAAAGATCTGATATCATCAAAAGGGCAAAGGATCTGGCAAAAGAGATGGACGGCCATATTTACGGACTTGATGAAAACGGGGGAACCAATACCGTTTATGTGTCTCCGGTGCCTTTTGACCAGCTGGTCTATGACACCGGCAAAGGCAGACCCCATATGCATCCGGTAAAAGATACCATGGCAGACGGGTCCAACCTGGCCATTGCCATGGCCATTGCACCGATAGCCGGTGCTGCAGCCGCCATTGGAAAATATTACAGACAGATGAAAGAGGAGGCCTGATGAATTATCATTTTAAAAGCCGCCGCATGGTGTACGGTCTGACTCTGTTTTTTATCGCTTTGAGCGGATTTGCCCAGATGCCCATATTCAAACGCTATTACATCGCTGATATTCCGGGACTGGGATGGCTGGCACAGTTTTATGTCACCCATGTCATTCACTATGCCCTGGCCGCACTGCTCATGGGGTTTTGTGCCTATGTGGCTTTCGATTATTTTTTACACCGCAGAAACAGCGGACCAAAAAAATCTCAGATAACCGAAAATACAAAGATGACCATATCTGCATGGGTGAAAGCAGGTGCGCTTTCCGGGCTGATTGTCACCGGCATTTTCATGGTGGTGAAAAATCTGTCCGGCATCTATTTTTACCATGGCGTGGTCATTGGTCTGGATCTGCTGCATCTGGTCTTTGCCATGGTGCTGCTGGGGGCAACCGCCTATACCTGGGTGCGCGGCAGATCCTGGATCTTTTGAACATAAAAAATCTATTCTCCCTGGACAATGGTTTTCTTAGCGCTTTTCAAGAATACCCCCTTTCTGTTACAATATGAAAATTGCAAATAACCGGTTGTGAAAATATGGAAAAATCAGCCGGAATACGGTAATAGATGCAGGAAACTTTTTTGAAAGGCGCGCACTGTTGTTATGCTCATGATCAAGGACTGGATCAGACGACAATTTTCCGATCCCCAGGTGGTTATACTTGGACTGCTGCTGCTCTCCGGCCTGGTCACCATCCTTTTTGCCGGACAGCATCTGATGCCGGTTATTGCCAGTGTGATCATTGCCTATCTTCTGGACAGCATAATACTGTCTCTGCAGCGGTTCGGCATTCCCCGAATGCTTGCGCTGGGTATTGTCTTTTCCCTTTTTTTCCTGGTAATGCTGGCTTTGCTGTTCTGGCTTTTACCGGTTCTCACACGACAGGCCACACAGCTGCTGCAGGAAGTGCCTGCCATGCTCAGTGCATGGCAGGATTTGATCCTGGCCCTCCCGGAAAAATATCCCACTATTTTCAGGGAGGTGGATATTGAAAGCGTGCTCAACCAGGTCAGGCGGGAAACCGCCGGTTTTGCAGACAAGATGCTGCGACAGACCCTGTCCTCTGTGGTCGGCATCATTACTTTGGTGGTATACATTGTACTGGTGCCGCTGCTGGTGTTTTTCTTTCTCAAGGACAAGGAAATGATTCTGAACTGGGCACGGTACTATCTGCCCCGGGAACGGGGTCTTGCCAAACGGGTCTGGCAGGGGGTTGATGCCCAGCTGGGCAATTTTATCCGGGGCAAGTTCTGGGAGATTCTTCTGGTGTGGGCAGCAGCCTATATCACATTTGTTTTCATGGGGCTTAATTTTTCCATGCTGCTGGGTTTTCTTGTGGGTATGTCAGTTCTGGTCCCCTATGTCGGGGCTGCTGTGATGACATTTCCCGTGGCCTTTGTGGCCTATTTCCAGTTCGGCTGGAACGCGGATCTGGCCTGGACCCTTGTGGCCTATGGTATAATCCAGATCCTTGACGGCAATGTCCTGGTACCTGTCTTGTTTTCCGAAGTCATAAACCTGCACCCCATTGCCATAATCGTGGCGGTGCTGTTCTTTGGCGGTATCTGGGGTTTCTGGGGGGTGTTCTTTGCCATCCCCCTGGCCATTCTTTTACAGGGCGTGATCAAGGCATGGCCCGGTCATGTGCAGAATTTATCACAGTGATGCTGCATCACGGCTGGTTTTCAGATGTATTGCCCCATGTGCAGTAAGGATGCTGAACCAGGCTGGCATTGTAATACCGGGTATCTTCGGTGACCTCTTTGCCTGCCCAGGGCGGGAGTGCAAAGAACTGGTCCCTGGATGACAGCTCTACTTCAGCTACCACAAGTCCCTGGTTGGCCCCGTAAAACCGGTCAATAACCCATTTTATGCCCTTGTGGACAAGGGTATGCCGGCATTTTTCTATCACAGGGGAATCGCTGAACAGGTCCAGCATCTGCCGGGCATCCGACACAGGGATTGCATATTCAAATTCCGGGCGCACAGATGCCACGGTCCTGCCCTTGACAGTCAAAAACCCCTGGTTCCCCTTGACCCGAATCCTGACCACCTTGCCGGGCGTGTTGAGTATATAGCCCTGCCGTATTTCAATGCCGGGGCCCAGACCGGCCGGTAATGCGGTCACCAGAAATTTTTTTTCAATTTCAATACCCATGGCAGCAATGCTTTTTTTTGGTATACATTCAGCGCAGCAGACCGGTTTTTTTGATTTTGCCGGTCATGACTTCCTTGTTAAAGGGTTTGATGATGTATCCGTCACATTTTCCCACACAGGCTTTTACCGTTTCAATGTCAGAATGGGAGGTAACCATCAAAATCTTGCTTTTTTCATCAGCTGCAAGGCCCCGGTCTGTTTCCATTTTCCGTACAGCGGACAGCACATCCACCCCGCTGACATCAGGCATGGAAACATCCAGGGTAATTAAATTATAGAGCTGCCAGTTTTCCAATGCTGTTTTTACGGCCCGCAATGCACCTTTTCCGGTTTTTACCCCGACACAGGTGCCGAACCCGGAAAGAATCTTCATCATTTTTTTTCGGCTTACTATCTCATCATCCACCACCAGAATATTCATCAGGCAGAAATCCTTTTGTTTTTTGCATGTATATGGTTTTTCCCTGAAGTCATTATCAGATCTGCAGCAGTATAGCATTTTTTGGGGCTGATTTTAACCCAAATTAAAGGTATACTGTTTTAAAAATATCAGGAGGCAGATATGCACACGTCTACACCCGGTCCCATCACACTGCTTACGGATTTTGGCGATATTGATCCTTTTGTCGGCATCCTTAAAGGGGTTATCCTTTCCATCAATCCCGGGGCGGTGATCGTTGATCTGTGTCACAAAGTCCCGCCCCAGGATATCGGGTACGGGGCTGTTATGCTGGATACTGCCATGGATTATTTTCCCCGGGGTACGATTTTCTGTGCAGTGGTGGATCCAGGGGTGGGGTCATCGCGCAGGCCCGTGCTGGTGGAAACCAGTGATTATTTCATGGTGGGGCCGGACAACGGCCTTTTGTGGCAGGCAGCCCAGAGAAACACCATCAAAAACGTGGTGCACCTGACCCGGTCCCGGTATTTTCTTTCCTGTGTAAGTGCCACATTTCACGGCCGGGATATATTTGCGCCGGTTGCGGCCCGTCTTTCCACAGGTATACAGCCGGCTGCCTTTGGAGAGCCTGCACAAGAGCTGGCCCGCTGTGTTCCGGATACACCTGAACCTGTTGACAGGGGACTGCTGCTGACTGTGCGCAGCATTGATACCTTCGGCAATATCGGCTTGAATCTGACCTGGGAAAATTTTAAACCCTATGCTGACAAGGGGTTTTGTCTGCAAATCAACGATACAGCCATTACCGGCTATTACCAGAGCTATGCATCAGCCCCGGAGAATCAGCCCTTTGTCCTCACCGCATCCACAGGATATATGGAGATTGCCGTAAAAAACAGGCATGCTGCAAAACTGCTCGCTGTTTCCAGGCAGGACAAAATATTATTGATGGAAAAAGGCAGCAGCCCATCCAGTGATATTTGATTGTGCCGGGCAGTGAAAAATGCTATGTATTGGGAACATAACGCAGGTTAAAACAATAAACATCTGACAGTGGTCTGGATTTTTTTCCAAACAAAAAGGAAGGTGCAATGGCAGTTGTGGGCATAATCGGGGGATCCGGGCTGGATGATCCCGATATTTTACAGGATCCAAAAGAAATTACCATGCAGACCCCTTTTGGCCGGCCGTCTTCGAGCCTGATGTGTGGAAAAATAAATGGCACCCGGGCCCTGATTCTGGCCAGGCACGGCAGACAGCATCAGTTGAGCCCCGGCCAGGTCAACAACCCGGCCAATATTCATGCCCTTAAAGAGGCAGGTGCCACCCATATCATCGCCACCACTGCCTGCGGCAGTCTGCGCACAGCCATTGGACGGGGCCATTTTGTGGTACTGGACCAGTTCATTGATTTTACCCGGTTTCGCAAAACCTCTTTTGTTGAATCCTTTGAAAACGGTGCGGTGCATACATCCATGGCCCAACCCTTTGACAGTGTCCTGCGCAGCAGTCTGTATGAAACTGCAGTGTCTCTGGATCTGGCTGTCCATGAAACCGGATGTGTGGTTACCATTGAAGGCCCCCGTTTTTCCACTGCAGCTGAATCAAAAATGTTTCGTATCTGGGGAGCGGATGTGGTGAATATGTCCACCGCACCAGAGGCCATGCTTGCCAATGAAGCCAAAATTCCCTATGCAGCCGTGGCCATGTCCACGGATTATGACTGCTGGAAAGAAGATGAACCCCCGGTGACCTGGGATGACATCCTGGCGGTATTCCATCAGAATGCCCGGAATATGAAAACCCTGCTGAAAACAGCTATCGGCAGATTGACATCTTACATAATTGCTCAGGAGGCACAACAGCGCACATGAATCTCAAAAAAACCATCAGAAGTATTCCGGACTGGCCCATACCGGGTGTTGTTTTCAGGGACCTGACCACACTGATGCAGGATCCGGAAGCGTTTAAATATTCCTGTGACATTCTTTTCCAAAGATACTGTGACAAAGGTATTGATAAAATCGTGGGCATTGATGCCAGGGGATTTGTTTTCGGAGGTGTGCTGGCCTATAAACTGGGCATCGGATTTGTACCGGTAAGAAAAGTCGGAAAACTGCCCTTTAGAATCATCCAGGAAAATTATGATCTGGAGTATGGTACAGACACCCTTGAAATCCATCAGGACGGCATCATTGCCGGAGAAAAAGTGGTTGTTGTGGATGATTTGATCGCCACAGGGGGCACCGTGGGTGCCACAGTGAAACTGGTCAGAAAGCTTGGGGGAGATATTGTGGAATGTGCCTTTATTGTTGAGCTGCCCGATCTGAAAGGCAGGGATCAGATAACAGGCTGCCCGGTTTTTTCCATGGTTGCATTTGAAGGCGAATAAACGTGAATTATTATATCAGGAGGGTTTAAATGACATACTTATATAAGCACAGACATTCTGCAGGAAAAATCCTTCAGAACAAAAACATCCATCATGCCGGATGGCTGTCAAGCGCAATCTGTATAGTACTGCTGGCGGCTTTTGCCTTGACCGCCGGGTGTGCAGGATCTTATGGCAGGTTTGTTTCAAGTCCTGCACTCCAAAAGCAATATAACACAAGCTCCCTGCCTGATGCATACGACTATTATTATAGCGGCAGGTCGGATCTGCCCTATGCGGTGGTGGGCATTAACAACAAATACCAGTTCAGCTCCCGGCTCTGGTTTAAAATTGATACCATGGACCAGGTTTATAAAAAAATCAGTGACCTGAGTGATCTTCACGTAGATGCCACCCGGATGCGGACCGCAGATATCCTGGATCACAAAGGAAACAAAATTGGTGTATGGTTTTCCTATTATTATTATACACCGGTGCGGATCAACCCTGAAACCGGGACGGTGAAAATATTTAATCCCTATGATCCCAATGAAGATGACCGGGTCTGGTCAACACACTAGATTTCTGCCTGGCACAGCTTTTGGTGCCTGTTTTTACTGCATGGCATCATCCAGTTTCCGGGCTTGAAACCCCCTGATATAGGTATCATTAACAAAAAAGACAGGGGTTGAGTTGATTCCCAGCGTCTGGGCGGCTTTGCGTTCCTGCTGGACAACAGAGCCGAATGTTTTTGTCAGATAGGACAGGGCAGATACCGGGTCAGGTCCCCATTTTTCTGCAAGTTCTGGAAATGCCTCCATGTACTGCCCCACAATCTTTTGCGGTTCTGGTGCGGAATGCAGCCGGGTATAGGCAAAATCAACAATGTCAAACACCCGGAACTGCCGGTGATGGGCATCAGCCATGACCATGCAGGCGGCTTGTGCAGCAGGATTCAACGGGAAATGGGCCAATCTGAAGGTTTTGATTTCGTCCTGGTGCAGTTTGATATATTCCCATCCTTTGCGGCAGTGGGGGCAGAAAGGATCAGAGACAGCTGTAATGGTATGGGCACCGCCCCCTGTGAAAATTTCTTTACCAAAATCCGGCGGCAGGTCCTGTACATCCACATGCTGCAGCCGGCTTACTGCATTCTGCATCGGATTGGCGCCTGATGCCAGATCATGCACCCCGCTGATCTGCAGGGTGCCGGTTTTATCCACAATCAGGGAGAGGACCTCTTCCACTGCTTTGGTATCCGGGTGGTGCAATATTATTTTGACTGCGAAAAAATCCATTCCCCGGATGTGGACCAAAATTTTTTCATCTATCTTCACCAGATCCGGGCTGAACATTTTGTACCGGTCATCTTTGGCCCCCCGGGTCATCCGGATCCTCTGGGCAATAC
>DATFKQ010000063.1:0-5180 GCA_035268565.1 Desulfotignum sp.
ACGCTGGGCCTCTCTCATGGCCTGGGTGGTCCACTGGTCGGTGAAATCAGTGTTGTAATTGTCCGGATCTTCCACATATTCCAGGGTATCGCATTCCGGGTCTTCGGATCCGATAAGGATATTGTTGCCCACTTCCGGCCGGGAGTAGCATCCCACATCCCCGTCTGAAATGATGGTGCCCAGGTTGTTGTAGTCAAAGCCTTCCGGTGCCGGCACATGGCAGACCTCCTGGCGCAGGGCCCGGGTCTTGATGTTCATATCATCTTCCACCCCTGCCATGCGGTTGATCTGGAAGGAATGGGGCCCTGCCACATTGATCACCACCGGGGCATCAATCTGTGTGCCGTCGGCCAGGGTGATACCGGCCACCCGGTTGTCTTTCTTTCTGATCTCAGTTACCTGTGCATTGAACATAAATTTTGCTCCACGGGCTTCTGCTGCCCGCTGCACATTGTGGGTGGACTGTTTGGGATCGGAGATCAGGCCAGCTTCCGGAATATACAAAGCCCCTGCAATATTGTCCCGCACGGGGGTACCGAATCGCGGATCACTGGGCAGGGTGGGGGGGCCGAATCCCCGGGTGTCCAGAATGGGAAGCAGGTCGGTGATCTCTTTTGGACCGAAATCCCAATAAGACACATTCAGTTCGTCCAGCGCCGCCTTGACCCTTTCCAGGTTGTGGTTTTTTGGAGTTTTCATCACCATGCTGCCGGTGTTGATATATTTCACCAGCCCGGTTTCATCCACAGTGCCCAGATACTTGGGCCAGTCTATCCAGTAATAATACCCTTCCCGGGCCATGGTCACCCCGTCCGGGGTGGAGTAGTACAGCCGGATAACGGCGCATGACCCTGAAGTGGAGCCATGGCCGGCTTCCGGCAGTTTGTCCACATTCAGCACCTTGAGGCCTCTTTTGGCCAGCTCGAATCCGGTACAGGCACCGATAATTCCGGCGCCAATGACAATGGCATCATATTTATGTTCCATTTGTTACAGTCCTTACATGTTTTTTTTGGGTTTGCATATGATTAATCCCAGGGCAGGGATGTCCGTTACATCGCTTTCCAGCGGTCAATCTTTTCAAAGGCTGATGCGGCCCTGTCCATGAGAGTGGACAGGTTGACCGGTTTTTTAAAATAATCTTCAAACCCGGCATCCCTGCAGTCAGCCAGTTCAAACAAAGAAGCATACCCGGTAATGGCATAAATCACAGATATGGGAATGCGTTTTTTAATTTCCCTGCACAGCTCAATCCCGTTCATTCCGGGCAGATTCAGGTCAAAAAACATCACATAGATGGTTTCGTTTTCCAGAATCTGCAGGGCGGTTTCTGCATCCAGAGCAGACCGGACCTCATATCCATTCCGTGAGAACGCCTGTTCCAGAAGATTTATTATTGCTTTTTCATCATCCACAACCAGTATTTTTTTGTCAGCCATTTTTGCTCCTTTATGTTGGCTACTTTAAGTTTATTTTTGGCAGTTTACCCATACGCCGGTCAGTTGTCCAGCAGATACCTGATATTTGCAAGCAGGTCGTCTCTGCCGGCGGGCTTCATGAGAATTTTGTCCGGCGCGGCTGCACTTGTCCTTGCCAGCACCGTATTTTCACTGCACCCGGTGCACAGAATCACCGGGATATCCGGCCGCACCTTTTTGATGGCAGCAACAAGTTTATCCCCGGTCATCTCCGGCATGGTCATATCTGTGATGACCAGATCAAACTCTCCGGGTGCCCGGGTGAAACATTGCAGCCCCTGCTTTGCCATATCACAGGCAGTGACCCTGTACCCGGACCGGGACAGCAGTTTTTCCAGCATGTGCAGTATGGGTTTTTCATCATCAATCAACAGGATTTTCTCATTTCCACTGCAGGAAACTGCAGCTTTTTTGCTTTCCTCACACTTGATCTGTTCCGTTGTGAATCTGGGCAGATACATGTAAAATGCAGTGCCTTTTCCTTTGGTGCTTTGGGCGAAAATGTGTCCATCAAGGTTTTTTACAATACCGTGCACCACAGCCAGGCCCAGGCCTGTTCCCTTTCCCCGCACCTTTGTGGTGAAATAGGGTTCAAAAATACGTTTTAGAACCTCATCTTCCATGCCCTGGCCTGTATCTGTCACGGCAAGACACACATATGGACCGGGATTCATCTCAAAGGCGGGCAGTTTATCTTCAGAGAAATCAGTCTCACTGAGAGATACGGACAATTCTCCGCCGTTTTCCTCCATGGCGTGCAGGGCATTGCTGATCAGATTCAGGATTACCTGGTGCATCTGGGTGGGATCGGCCTTTACCATGCCCACGTCGCTGGGGATGTTTTTGGTGATTTTAATGGTGGCAGGCAATGAGGCCCTGGCCAGTTTGAGCACCTCTTTTACAATCAGCTGCAGCCTTAAGGGCCTGGAGTCCTGTTCTCTTTCCCGGCTGAATGTGAGGATCTGCTGGACCAGTTCCCTGGCCCGGACAGCCCCGTCAATCACCGACTGCATCTGGCCTCTGACCGGACTTTGTGACGGCAGATCCTGCATGATCATTTCAGAAAATCCGAGAATGGGAAACAAAATATTGTTAAAATCATGTGCGATCCCGCCGGCCAGCGTGCCGATGGCTTCCATTTTCTGAGACTGTCTCAGCCGGGCTTCCATGGCTTTGTTATTTTCCATGGCCTCTATCAAATGGTCCATGGTGTTCTGCAGCTCACGGGTTTTCTGCATTAACTGGTTTTCTGATTTTTGCAGGGTGGAGACGATATGCTTGTATCGTAATTTCCGGTATGCCTGGTCCGACAGCTGATCCGTAATCAAAAACAGGGCATGGCTGATGTCTGTAAACTGCCCCATAGACATGGGGGTCACTTCCTCCAGGGCTGCAGCATATGCACCATGATCCGCACCTATGATATCAGCATATGCCAGCATCTTTTGCACATCTGTTTTTTCATTTCTGACCTGACCGATAACCCAGTTGGCCATATGGTTCTCAGCAAAGGTGACGGCAATTTTTGCATTCCACAATCCCGGCCCCATACAGGGCTGTAAAACAGGACCCTGGATATGGCCGGCTGCCATATGCGCATTGGCTTTCACACAGTTTTCACGACCGGTCTGCGTTTTCTGGATTATATCTTTGCACAGCCGGCAGAAATTGCTGGGTTTTGTGATGGGGTTACCCCTGACATCGGTGATGACGGCAGAAACCCCTGTGGCTTTTGCAAACGCATCCTGAATTTTCTGAATCTCATTGAGATCGAATAAATCTTCAAATTTCAGCATGCTGATCTTTTCGGCCATGATCCACCTTCCGGAATGGGATTATCCTGTCAGTTGCGGGTTGCATCGTGCACCTGTGACTGTATGGTCTTACATTGTATGCAAAAGTGAAATAGTCTTTTCCGCAATGCGGTGGATGTCCTGGACATGGTCCACAGCACCGATGTTTATGGCTTCTTTGGGCATGCCGAACACCACACTGGATCTTTCGTCCTGGGCGATATTGACGGCACCGGCATTTTTCATATCCAGCATACCGGCTGCCCCGTCTTTTCCCATGCCGGTGAGTATGATCCCTATGGCATTGGCTCCGGCATATCTGGCCACGGTTTTGAACAAAACATCCACTGCCGGTCTCTGGTAATGCACCAGAGGCCCTTTTTTCACATCCACATAATATCTGGATCCGCTTCTTTTCAACAGCATGTGATAATTGCCCGGTGCAATGAGCACTTCTCCATTGGTAACCGTATCCCCGTTCTGCGCCTCTTTGACCCGCATCTGGCACAGTTCGTTCAGTCTCTGGGCAAAGGATGCGGTGAACTGGGCCGGCATGTGCTGGACCACCACAATGCCCGGGGCATTCACCGGCATTCTGGTCAACACGTTTTTGATGGCTTCGGTGCCCCCGGTGGAGGCGCCTATGGCTATGAGTTTATTGGTGGTTTCCGCCAGGGCTTTTGAAGCGGCTAAAACCGGTGTCTGCATTTTTGCTGTGTCACTGACGGGCTGGATCAGTTTTGCCCCGTACACGGCCCGTATTTTTTCTCCCAGCTGCACACTCATATCCCCCACGGAATAGGCGGCACTGGGTTTGGAAACTACCTCGAGCGCTCCTAAGGAAAGGGCTTCCAGGGCCAGCTTGCTGCCTTTGGTGGTAAGGGAACTCACAATGATGACCGGCAGCGGAAAGTGTTTCATCAATTTTCGTAAAAATGTGATGCCGTCCATTCTGGGCATTTCAATGTCCAGTGTTATCACATCCGGTTTCAAGGTGACGATTTTTTCTCTTGCCACATAAGGATCCGGAGCTGTGCCGACAACCTGTATCCCCTCCTGTCTGGACAATTGTTCTGAAAAAACCTTTCTGACCACTGCTGAATCATCAACCACCAGCACTTTTATATTACGGGGCATTGTACTATCTCCAGTCTGGACTGTTATTTACCAGTGATCAGTTAATCTGTCTTTAGCAGCATTCCCAGTTTTGACATATCTGTATCAATGATATGAAACTGGTCGTCCTGTGCAATTTCCGACAGATTAATAATTTCAGGGATACCCAGTTCAAAGGGTGTACTGGCCTGGGTATTGCGCAGGGCATTGCCGCAGACCATGTTGAGCATTTCCTGGAGTGTCCCTGTAAGATGTTCCCGGGTGAGCTGGTCCCGGGGCTCCCCCATGAAATTTTCCGCCATCTCCAGTACCAGAGATTCGGGCGCGGCCAGGATCACCTGACCGCTGATATCCCCGGAAAATGCCAGCTTGCAGGCCATGGTGTCCTGCACATCCAGCCCGGCCCGGGACAATACAATTGTCTGCCCGAATTCCACCGGCAGAAAAAACATGGTTTCCATGACTTCAGAAATCGAAGTCTTCATCTCCGTCATCAGTTGTGTCTTCATAATCCGCTTCTCCAAGAATGGTAACGATTACATCTCTTATCGCCTCGGCTGTGAAAGGTTTGGTGACATACCCTGCAGCACCGGCTTTCATGAATTCATCAATCCGGGCCTGGTTGCCTTCCGTGGACACTACCACCACCGGAATATCCTGAAACAGGTCCTGCTCTTTCATGGCTTTGATAAATGCCAGGCCGTCCATGACAGGCATATTGTAATCGGTTATGACCAGGTCCACCCAGCTGTTTTTCATCAAGGCAAGGGCCTCTTCCCCATTGGCAGCTTCC
>DATFKQ010000064.1:0-33306 GCA_035268565.1 Desulfotignum sp.
TTCAGGCCGGATTTCAGACATCACAGGTCTTTTTTGGGCTTAAACGCATTTTTATTCACGTGGTGGCGCTTTAAAAGCCGATTGAGCTGCCTGGGGGTGATCCCGGCCCTGGCAGCTGCCTTGTCAATGCGGCCCCGGGCCTGTCCCAGCAGGACCGTGAGGTAGGATTGTTCAAACCGGTCAACAGCCTGCTGCCTTGCACGGGCCAGGTTGGTGCCGGGATCATCTTCTTGCACCGGAGAATCACAGTCCGGCATGGTTTCCAGGGGAAAGCTGTGGGGCATGAGCTGTGAAGACTGTTCCAGGATATAGGCCCGTTCAATGATATTTTCAAGCTCACGGATGTTTCCCGGCCAGTCATATCGGGCAAACTTTTCCATCACCAGCGGGTGAATGCCGCTGATATTTTTTTTGTATTTGATGTTCAGGTTTTTCAAAAAGATATCAGCCAGACAGGGCAGGTCTTCACGCCTTTCACGAAGCGGCGGCATCTCGATGGGAAAAATATTCAGCCGGTAATAGAGATCTTTTCTAAAGAGCCCTGTTTTTACCAGTTCAAAGATATCTGCATTGGTGGCAGCAATGATCCGGACATCGGACTGCAGAGGCATATCACTGCCGATACGGTTGAAAATACCATCCTGCAGCACCTGAAGCAGTTTGATCTGGGCAGCCGGTGTGATGGTGCCGATTTCATCTAAAAAAATGGTGCCGCCCCTGGCCATTTCAAATTTTCCGGGTTTTCTGCGGTCCGCGCCGGTGAACGCCCCTTTTTCATGTCCGAAAAGTTCACTTTCAATCAGGGTGTCCGGTATGGCACCGCAGTGGACTTCAATAAAAGGTTTGTCAAACCGCTGGCTGTGCCAGTGAATCAGTCGGGCTGTCATGCCCTTGCCCGTGCCTGTCTCACCCAGCAGCAGCACTGTGGCAATGGTGGGGGCCACAGATTTGATGCTTTTATATACTTTTTTCATGCAGGGATTTTTTGACTGAATAACATCCAGCCATTCGGTTTTCCAGAAATGGTCCCGCAGGTAATCCAGCTCAAAATCTCTGGAAAGCGCCCGCGTAACAGACTGCAAAAGCAGCTGCACATCCCGTTTTCTCACGGGTGAAAGCAGGTACCCCGCTGCTCCGCCTTTTACCGCAGCCAGTGCGGTGGTGAGGTTTTTTTTGTGGCACAGAACAACAAATTGTACAAACGGGCTGGCTGCAACAAAAGGGTGCTCTGAAAACTGAAATGTACCTGATTCAGGATGTTTTTCCAGCAGGAGGATATCTGCCATGATCATGTCAAAAGGAGATTGGCTGTGCAGGGCCTCTGCTGTTACCAGATCTGCAGCATGCCTTACGGTAAAGGCATTTCCCAGAACCTCGGAGATGAGGAAAAAATCATCTGATTTCTCTGTCAATACCAATATGTCTTTCATGCGGGTTCCTTGCAAACAATAATCTTGCAGGTATGTAACAGGCACAGCAAAACACAGTGAAAAATCTGGGTGTTTTTACCAGCAACAACAGGTTGTGTCAATCATTGATTGTTGGGTTGTGCAGCATCATCCGGCCCATGGATGAAAAATTTTTCCACCTGTATTGTTTTCAAAGATCCCTCGATGTTTATACAGCCGGAAGCCGTAACCGTCTGCCGCAAATGGCGTGCAAGGGCCCTTCCGGAATCAGTGTCTGCCACAGCAAAAGTGTCTTCATCAAAGGTCACGATGGCAGTGGTAAGTATGCAACCCTCTGCATCCCAGGAAGCGGGTATGATGATTCCCCTTATGGCTGTAAGTGTATTTTCCATACCCCTTGTGTAAAGCAATTACCGGGCCAGATGATTTCTGTGTTTTGTCTCTTTGTTACAGGACCGCTGTTTCCATGGGCGGGTGGGCCTTTAAATATTCCAGCCGGTTGAGCCCGTTAAGATAGGCCAGGGCAGAAGCGGTGATGATGTCTGGATCAGCCCCTTTTCCCAGGGCCACGATACCGTCCTCCTTGAGCCTTACCGTAACCTCTCCCTGGGCATCAGTGCCTTCGGTCAGAGCGGATATGGTAAATCTGAGCAGTTCGGACTTGGTATTGGTGAGCTTGGAAATGATATTGTAGACCGCATCAATGGGCCCGGTGCCCTCCAGTGCACCCTGGACCAGGCGGCCGTTGATCTTGAGCTGCACCGATGCAGTGGGAAATACCGTGGAACCGGACAGCACATGGATATATTCCAGGCCGAAGACTTCCGGGGTCCGCAATACGCCTTCATTTATCAGGGCTTCAATATCTTCATCCAGAATCTGTTTTTTGCGGTCTGCCAGGTTCTTGAACTTTTTAAATACAATATTGATCTCTTCTTCAGACAGGTCATACCCCATGCTCCGGATGTGGGCAGCCAGGGCATGCCGTCCGGAGTGTTTGCCCAGGACCAGGCTGTTTTTGGTGATGCCCACGGTTTCCGGTTTCATGATTTCATAGGTCATGGGATTTTTGAGCACCCCGTCCTGGTGGATGCCGGCTTCATGGGCAAAGGCGTTGGCACCCACAATGGCCCGGTTGGGCTGCACCAGGATTCCGGTGATCATGCTCACCAGGCGGCTGGTGGGATAAATCCGGGTGGTGTCAATGGCAGTGGTGTGGCTGAAAAAATTGGGCCGGGTTTTCAAAGACATCACCACTTCTTCCATGGAGGTGTTGCCTGCCCGTTCTCCAATGCCGTTGATGGTGACCTCCACCTGCCGGGCCCCTTTCTGGATGGCCACCAGGGTGTTGGCCGTGGCAAGTCCCAGGTCATTGTGGCAGTGGACAGACAGCACAGCCTGGTCTATATTGGAGGTGTTTGCAAGGACATATTCGATCAGCTGCCCGAACTCTTCGGGAACCGCATACCCCACTGTGTCCGGCAGGTTGATGGTGGTGGCGCCGGCATCTATGACCGATTCAAACACCGTGCATAAGAAATCCGGGTCAGAACGGGAACCGTCTTCTGCGGAAAATTCCACATTGCCGGTGAAAGATGCGGCCAGTTTCACCGCTTCCACTGCCCGGCGCAGCACATCAGCAGGTTCCATCTGCAGCTTGTATTTCATGTGCAGTTCCGAGGTGGCGATGAAGGTGTGTATTCTGGGATTGACGGCATCTTTGACAGCATCCCAACCCCGCCGGATATCATGTTCATCAGCCCGGCACAGGGCAGCCACCTGGGCTTTTTTCAAACTGCCGGCAATTTTTTTCACCGCTTCGAAATCCCCGTCTGATGCCGCGGGAAAACCAGCCTCAATCACATCCACGCCCAGCAGTTCCAGCTGGGTGGCGATGCGCAGTTTTTCTGCCTGGTTCATACTGGCCCCGGGGGACTGCTCCCCGTCCCGCAGGGTGGTGTCAAATATGATAATGTGTTTGTTGTCATTCATGGGTATGGCCTTTTTAAATAATAGGGTTACAGGGCCTGTTTTTACAGCCCTTATGTGTCTTTGTGGTCTAAAGAAAGCTTGTACTGAAAACTGTCAGCCAGGGCCTGCCAGCTGGCTTCAATGATATCCTCGGATACCCCGATGGTGGTGAAAAGATTGTCTGTGTCCCTGGATTCGATGAGCACCCGTACCTTGGCATCGGTGCCGTCAGATCCGTCAATGACCCGGACCTTGAAGTCCACCAGGTGCATGTCACTGATCCGGGGATACATGGCAGACAAGGCTTTGCGCAGGGCATTGTCCAGGGCTGATACCGGGCCGTCACCTTCTGCCGAGGTGATTTCGGTTGTTTTTCCCACCCGGATTTTGATCATGGCATGGGAATAACACGGTTTTTCCCTGTCCTTTTCCACCACCACCCGGAAGGACTCCAGATCAAAATAGCTTTTGTACTGTTCCGTGAGTTTTTCCATGATCAGCTTGAGAGACCCTTCGGCAGCATCAAACTCAAACCCGTCATCTTCCAGGTCCTTGATGGAGGACACGATCTGCTTTTGTTTCACAGTGTCATCTCCCAGGTTTACCCCCAGTTCTTCCGCCTTGTAGATGATATTGCTTTTGCCTGACTGCTCAGACACCAGGACCCGGCGCACATTGCCCACCTGTTCCGGGTTGATATGTTCATAGGCTTTGGGGTTTTTCATTATGGCGGACACATGGACCCCGCCTTTATGGGCAAAGGCGCTTTTTCCCACAAAGGGCCGGGAACTCACCGGCGGCACATTGGCGGTTTCCGAGACAAACCGGGAAAGGTTCAGCAGTTTTTTCAGGTTTTCTTCAGACATGCATTTTTTTTTCATCTTCAGGGCCAGGATCGGGATGATGGCAGTGAGGTCTGCATTGCCGCAGCGTTCCCCATACCCGTTGATGGTGCCCTGGACCATGGCGGCACCGGCATGTACGGCATTGACCGCGTTGGCCACGGCCATGGCACAGTCGTTGTGGGTGTGGATGCCGAAACAGATGCCGGGAAGGTCCCTGAAATGGTCCATCACAGACCTGACGATCTCATCTATTTCACATGGCATGGACCCGCCGTTGGTGTCACACAGTACCAGGGTGCGGGTGCCGCCTTTCAGGGCCGCAGCCAGTGTGTCCAAAGCATACCCGGGGTTGGCCTTGTACCCGTCGAAAAAATGTTCTGCATCATACATCACTTCCCGGTTATGGGAGAGCAGGTGGGCCACGCTTTCCCTGATCATGTCCAGGTTTTCTGCCAGGGTGTTGTCCATGATCTGGGTGACGTGCAGGTCCCATGATTTGCCGAAAATGGTGATGACCGGCGCGGCTGAATCAATGAGTGCGGCAAGATTGGCATCTTTGTCACAGGTTGTACCCGGCCGCCGGGTGGCACCGAAGGCTGCCACCTTTGCCTGTTTAAAGGAGATCTTTTGTGCCAGTTCAAAAAAGTGGGCTGCCCCGGGATTGGAACCCGGCCATCCGCCTTCAATATAGTGGATGCCGGCATCATCCAGTCTTCTGGCGATTTTTATTTTGTCTTCCGGAGAAAAAAAGATGTTTTCCCCCTGCATACCGTCCCTGAGGGTGGTGTCGTATAATTTTACTGAATCCATTTTATTTCCCCATCTCCCTTGCCAGGGCAATGGCCCCTGTGCTGGCAATTTCAATGATTCCCATGGGTTTCAGCAGAGACAAAAACGCCTGGTGCTTGCCGCTGTCCCCTGAGATCTCCACGGTAAAGTGGGCATGCCCCACATCCACGACCCGGCACCGGAAAATATCCACAATGCGCAGGATTTCGGCCCGCTTTTCCGGTTTGGCATGGACCTTGACCAGGGCCAGCTGCCGTTCCACGTATTTTTTGTCGGTGAGGTCATTTACTGTGATGACGTTGATGAGTTTGTGGAGCTGTTTTTTGATCTGTTCTATGACCTGGGCATCACAGGTGGTGGCCATGGTGATACGGGATACATCCGGATCATCCGTTGTGGCCACGCTCAAAGAATCGATGTTAAAGCCCCTGCCGGAAAACAGGCCGGCAATCCTGGACAGGACCCCTGGCTCATCATCCACAAGAATTGAGAGTAAATATCTGCTGGTTTCCATTGTATATTCCTTACAGTTGTTTATATGAAAGCCTTCAGCCCTCAGTCATCTGCTTCTATCTAAAAGCAAAAGCTAACAGCTAACAGCTAAAACCCCATGGTTTTCATTTTCTGTTGTGCCGTCAAGCCATGGCCGTTATTACACCAGAAGCATTTCCGTGAGAGCCCCGCCGGCCGGTACCATGGGATATACCGATTCTTCACGCTCCACCACAAAATCCATGATCACCGTGCCTGGTGTGTCAAGTCCTTTGCGCAGGGTGTCTTCCACACAGGCAGGGTCTGTGCACCTGAACCCTGCGGCGCCGTATGCTTCTGCCAGTTTTACAAAATCCGGGGCATTTTCGATATTGGTGCAGGCATAGGCCTTGTTGTAGAAAAATTCCTGCCACTGCCGCACCATGCCCAGAAACCGGTTGTTGAGGATCACGATTTTTACATCCAGGCAGTTTTCCACTGCAGTCATCAGTTCCTGGATATTCATCTGAATGGAGCCGTCCCCGGCCACATCCACCACCAGTTTGTCCGGACAGGCTGCCTTGGCGCCAATGGCGGCAGGCAGGCCGAAACCCATGACCCCCAGCCCGCCGGAGGTGATAAAATGGTTGGGAAGATCAAAATGGTAATACTGGGCCGCCCACATCTGGTTCTGCCCCACTTCCGTGGTGATGATGGCCTGTCCTTTGGTGATCTCCCAGAGTTTTTCCACCACAAACTGGGGTTTGATGATATCTGTCTTCTGGTCGTACTTGAGAGGCGTGGTCTGTTTCCACTGGTCAATCTGTGCCAGCCACAGGTCCCGCTCCACGGATAATTCAGCAGGGTTCTGTTTTTCCACCAGGGCCAGAATATGTTCCAGCGTGGTTTTGCAGTCCCCCACAATGGGGCAGTGCACCGGGATATTTTTGTGGATGGAGGTGGGATCGATATCGATCTGAATGATGGATGCATGGGGGGCAAATTTTGCAATATTTCCCGTGACCCGGTCATCAAATCTTACCCCCACAGCAATGATGAGGTCACAGTGGCCGATGCTCATATTGGCCCGGAAGGTGCCGTGCATGCCCAGCATGCCCAGCCACAAAGGATCTGTGCCCGGAAATGCCCCCAGTCCCATAAGAGAGGCGGTTACAGGGATGCGCCCCTTTTGTGCCAGGCTGGTAAGCAGTTCTGATGCCCGGGACGAAATCACCCCGCCACCGGCAAATATCACCGGTCTTCTGGCATCTTTGACCATCTGCACCACCTTGGCGATCTGTTTTTTATTGGGGGTATAGTTGGGCTTGTAGGACCGCAGACGGGGCTCCTCAGGCATCTGAAACGCGATTTCAGCCTGGAGGATATCTTTTGGCAGGTCCACCAGCACCGGCCCGGGCCTGCCGGTCCGGGCAATATAAAACGCTTCCTGGATAGTGGCTGCCAGTTTGTCCGGATCTTTCACCAGATAGTTGTGTTTGGTGCAGGGCCGGGTGATGCCCACAATATCCACTTCCTGGAATGCATCATTGCCGATGAGCCCGGTGGGCACCTGGCCGCAGAAAACCACCATGGGAATGGAATCTGCATGGGCAGATGCAATGCCGGTAACGGTATTGGTGGCCCCCGGCCCTGAAGTGACCAGGGCCACTCCTGTGGTTTTGTGTGCCCGGGAATAGGCATCAGCCGCATGCACCGCCCCCTGTTCGTGGCGCACCAGGATGTGGCGCAGGTCATCGTGGCGCACGATTTCATCATGGATGTCAATGGTGGCTCCGCCGGGATATCCGAATATGGTGTCAACCCCCTGGGCTTTTATCATTTTAACCAGAATCTGGGCCCCTGTCAGTTTCATTGTGATCTCCTGTTTCATTATTGAATAATGGCTCCCTGTCCGGCGGAAGATACCTGCCGGGCATACCGGGCCATATAGCCTTTTGTGATTTTGGGTTCGGGTTTGACCCATCGGGCCAACCGCTTTTGGATTTCGTCTTGTGTAACCATCAGCGTAATGCTTTTGGCCGGGATGTCAATTTTGATGATGTCATTTTCCATCACCACTGCCATGGGGCCCCCTGTGGCAGCTTCCGGAGACACATGGCCGATGCAGGCCCCTTTGGTGCCCCCGGAAAACCGGCCGTCAGTGATCAAAGCGCAGCAGGCTCCCAGGCCCATGCCGGCAATGGCGGAGGTCGGGGTGAGCATTTCCCGCATGCCAGGCCCGCCTGATGGGCCTTCATACCGGATCACCACCACATCTTTGGGATTGATTTTCCCCCCCAAAATTGCGGCAGTGGCTTCTTCTTCGGTGTCAAACACCCGGGCAGGACCCTGGTGCACCAGCATCTCTTCCACCACAGCAGATTGCTTGACCACACATCCTTCCGGTGCCAGGTTGCCGAACAGCACCGCCAGCCCGCCCCGGGTATGATAAGGGTCAGACACAGGCCGGATAACCGCCGGATCCAAAACAGTAATCCCGGAAAGGTTTTCAGCAACAGAACCGCCGGTGGCGGTGAGACAGGATGTATCCACCAGATGGTGATCAGCCAGTTCCTTCATCACCGACTGGATGCCGCCTGCCTGATCCAGATCCTGGATATGGTCCGGTCCTCCCGGGCTCAAAGAACAGATATGCGGGGTTTTTTCACTGACCTGGTTGATCAGGGACAGATCAAGGGGCATACCTGTTTCATGGGCAATGGCTGCAAGGTGCAGCACGGTATTGGTGGAACATCCCAGGGCCATGTCCACGGTCAGGGCATTCATGAATGCCCTGGCGGTCATGATTTTGTCCGGGGTGATGTTTTTTTCCAGCAGAGCCATGATCTGGATACCGGTTTGTTTGGCCAGGCGGATGCGCTGGGACATGGGGGCCGGGATGGTGCCGTTTCCAGGCAGCGCCATGCCTATGGCTTCAGTGAGGCAGTTCATGGAGTTGGCAGTGAACATGCCGGCGCAGGAACCGCAGGTGGGACAGGCACAATCCTCCACAGCAGCCAGGCCTTTTTCATCCATCCGTCCCGCCCGCACAGCACCCACTGCTTCAAACACTGACACCAGATCAATTTTCTGTTTCCGGTCAACCGGGTTGCGGCCGGCCAGCATGGGGCCGCCGCTGATGAAAATGGCCGGAATGTTGAGCCGTGCCGCTGCCATGAGCATTCCCGGCACAATCTTGTCACAGTTGGGTACCATGACAATGGCATCAAACGGATGGGCCATGGCAGTTACTTCAATGGAATCGGCAATCAGTTCCCTGGAGGCCAGAGAATAATGCATGCCTGTATGGTTCATGGCAATGCCGTCGCACACCCCTATGGTGGAAAATTCCATTGGTGTGCCCCCGGCCATGCTGATCCCGGTTTTTACGGCTGTAACCAGGGTATCCAGGTGCATATGACCGGGAATGAGTTCATTGGCAGCGTTGGCAATGCCGATCAGGGGCTGGCTGATTTCTCTGTCGGTCAGGCCCAGCGCTTTCATGAGGCTCCTGTGGGGTGCCCTTTGCACCCCTTTTGTTGCAATGTGGCTTCGCATGTATCTCTCCTTAAAAACAAAAAAGCCGTTATCTGCCCCCCTGGGGCTGATAACGGCTTTTAACGTGAAACTTGGGTTATGCCACTAGGAGCCCCTTCGTATGGAGGTGGTAATAATCACCTCCACGATAATAATGAGGACTAGCAGTATGGTCAAAAAACTGGGTATCATGTTATATTCACTTTGTTTAAAATTAATTTATTATATATAAATTTTTTTTCTGTCAAGAAAAAAATAAGGGGTGTGATAATTAAATTTGACAACCCAGTCAGGGATTGGCTATAGTTTTGGAAAAACACTATGAAAATACAATTACAACGCATTTATTTCAATCTCTGTGTTCTGCTCCTGGCGCTGGCGGTGTCCGGCATGGTTCTCAGTGTAAATCCATTTTCTTTTGGGGTTTTCACTGCATCTTTGGTGGTTTTTTGCATATGCATGGTTCTTGTGGTCTTTACCCGTAACCAGGACAAAGCTGTTCTGGATCAGGTGCAAAAAGCATTGCACCGGGAAAAAACACAGCGGAAAAAAGCGGAAAACGATCTGGTAAAGGTATCTGAAAACGCTGATCAGGCCATGAAAATAAAAGATGAGTTTCTGGCCAATATGAGCCATGAAATCCGTAATCCCATGAACGGCATCATCGGGATGATGCATGTACTCAAAGATTCGGATCTGGATGAAGACCAGCGCAAATATGCTGATATCGTCTACAACAGCGCCCAGGCCCTGCTGGTCATTGTCAACGATATTCTGGATCTGTCCAAAATCGAAGCAGGAAAACTGGAACTGGATGTCCGGCCCTTTGACCTGGAGATCGGCATCAGGGATATGGTGTCTCTTCCTGAACTCCAGGCCCGGCAGAAAGGGATTGATTTTTCCTGTTATATCGACCCGCAGGTTCCCAGACTTCTGAAAGGGGATATCGGCCGTCTGCGGCAGGTCATTTTGAATCTTATCGGCAATGCTGTTAAATTTACAGAATCCGGCAATGTTTCTTTTGCAGTAACCTTGAATTTTGATGAAGACACCAAAGCAGGGCTGCATTTTTCCATTGAAGACACCGGCGTCGGTATCAAGGATGGAAAAATTGATCATATTTTTGAATCTTTTAACCAGGCAGATATATCCACCACCAAGCGGTTTGGCGGTACCGGCCTGGGGTTGTCCATATCCAGACTGCTGGTGGAAAAAATGGGCGGGCGCATGGGAGTGGAGAGTTTTGAAATGGTGGGCAGTACTTTCTGGTTTGACCTGGCATTTGAAAAAGCCCTCTGCCAGGAGATGTGGGAGGGACCCCGGGACCTGTCTGTGCCTGACTGCCGGCTGCTGCTGGTAAGTGAAACACCCGGTCCGTCACAACAGCTTGCCGGCCTGATCAGCACCCTGGGAACTGCCCATGAAACTGCACTGGATGGTAAAGACGCATTTGACAGACTGGTGTCAGCAGAAAAGCAGCACCATCCCTTTGATGTGGTGCTCATGGAAGTCCAGGAAACCGGCAGGTATGCCCGGAAACTGGGAGCACAGATCTGTCATGAAAAAATGCTGGCCGGGCTGAAACTGGTCATTGTTACCGGTGTCGGCCAGAAAGGAGAGGCCCGGGAATTTGAAAAAATCGGATTTGCCGCTTTTTTAAGCAAACCGGTGGACCAGGAGCTGTTAACCGACTGCATCAAAACGGTGCTGGCAATGCCGCCGATCAATCAAAAAGACCGTCCGCCCATCATCACCAGATACAGTATTGAGGAAAACAAAAAGCAGTCCCACCGAATCCTGGTGGTGGAAGACATTGAAACCAACCGGATCACCGCCAGGACACTGATCAGCAGGCTGGGGTATGCCATTGATGAGGCGGAAGATGGAAAACAGGCTGTAAAAAAACATGGCCGGCTGCCCTATGACCTGATTCTCATGGACTGCCAGATGCCCGTGATGGACGGGTATGCGGCAACCAGAGAGATACGCAGTGAGGAAACCCTGCAAAAGCAAGGCCGGACACCCATTATTGCCATGACCGGCAATGCCTTTGCCCGGGACCGCGAAAAATGTTTTGCAGCAGGCATGGATGATTTTATCACCAAACCTGTGCAGCCGGATATATTGGCCCAAAAAATCTGGATGCATCTTTTTGCCAAACCAGATGCTGACCCTGACACACGGGCTGAACAGGTTTCTGCTCCGCCGGTTGAAAGCAGCATGCGGTTCAATAAAGAACAGTTATGGGAACGGTTTGGTCATGACAAAGACATGATCCAGGAGATTCTGACCGCATTTTTCCAGGAAACACCGGGCCTTCTGAAAGACCTGGCACATGCCGTTGAAAACAAGGATGTCCAGGCAGTTGCAGCATGTGCCCATGCTTTGAAAGGATCTGCTGCCAATGTGAATGCTGACCGACTGAAAAATCTTGTCCTGGGCCTGGAACAGAATACCCGAAAAAATGAGGTGCTTCAATTTGAAGAAATTTATGATAAAATCCAGACTGAATATGAATTGTTTGCAGGAGAATTAGCCCGATGATTGCATTTGAAAATATGTCCATTCTGGTGGTGGATGATATGAAAAGCATGCGGTTGACCATCAGAAAAATGCTGCGCAGTCTGAATATCGGAAAGAATCTGCTGTTTGCGGAAAACGGAAAACAAGGACTTTCCATACTCAGGCAAACCCCTTGCGATCTGGCCATCATTGACTGGAACATGCCGGTGATGAACGGTTCAGAGATGCTCGATCACCTGAGAAATGATAAAAACCTCAGGGATATACCGGTGATTATGGTAACCGCGGAAAATGAACGCGATATTGTATCTGAGGTGGCGGAAATTGAAATTGATGCCTACCTGCTCAAACCCCTGACCCTTGCTGCCCTGGATCAAAGAATCCGCCAGGTGGTGCAAAATGCCAATAACCCGGACCCCACCACCAGATATATGCTGGCAGCACGGGACCATGAAGAATCCGGTGATCTGGACAAGGCGGTGGAACAGGTCAGGCTGGCTTTGGCCCACAAACCGTCGGCATCCAGAATTTTAAGAAAAATGGGGCTGCTCCATTTTAAAATGGACAAACCCGGGATTGGAGAAAAATGCCTGCAAAAGGCCATTGCTGTGAACCGCCAGGATACGGCTTCGCGTATCAGCCTGGCTGAATATTATCTTGCAAAAAGCCAATACCAGAAAGCAGCTGCTTTGTATCTGCAAATTTTATCTTTGAGCGACCGGTATTTTGATAAAGCCCTGGATCTGGGCAGAAAACTCCTGGATCAGGGGTTTTCCGAAGAAACTTTCCAGATCTTTTCAAAGATAGCCAGCAGATCCGGTAAACGGTTACAGATAAAAGAACAGATTATTGATATCTGTATTGCATATAAAGAATTTGAATTTGCCCAGACAATGATGGCTGATATACTCAGGGATTATCCCTACAACAGCCAGATGGCGTTCAAGGCGGGAACCCTTCACCGTGACACCGGAGATATGGAAACAGCACTTGCGTATTATAAAACAGCAGATTCTCTGGAAAAAGGACATATAGGGGCCAAGATGGAGATTGCGAAAATTCACTGGCGCAGTAACCGCATCCTGCAGGCAGATGATTACCTGGCCCAGATTCTTCGCCTGGATCCGGGCAACAAAGATGCCCAGGGCCTCAGAAGAGAACTTTAGACCCCCTGTCAGGGTTTTGCCGGGGCCACATGGTTGATGGCAGAGGCCATGAAGCCGGCCCCGAAGCCGTTGTCAATATTCACCACTGCAATATTGGATGCACATGAATTAAGCATGCCCAGCAGTGCGGTCATCCCCCCGAAGCTTGTACCGTATCCGATACTGGTGGGAACGGCAATGACCGGGGCGCCCACCAATCCCCCTACCACCGAGGGCAGGGCACCTTCCATGCCGGCCGCCACAATGATCACACTGGCATCCTGGATCATCTGCTGGTGGGCAAAAAGGCGGTGAATGCCTGCCACTCCCACATCAAAAAGGGTTTTTACCTTGTTGCCCATGGCCTCGGCTGTCAGGGCAGCTTCCCGGGCCACAGGAATATCTGAGGTGCCTGCGGATATGATGAGAACCGTTCCGATGCCGGTTATTTTCGGCGCTTTTTTCTGAATGCACAGCAACCGGGCATCCGGGTGGTACCGGGCAGAAGGAAACCGGGCAAGAACGTATTCTGCAATGGAAGGGGCAATGCGGGTTACAAGGATGATGTTCTCTCTGGAAATCATTTTTTCCAGGATCCCGATAATCTGGTCCTGGCTCTTTCCCTGACCAAAGATGACCTCAGGAAAACCTTTCCTCAGGGTCCGGTGGTGGTCGATGTGGGCAAATCCAATGGATTCAAACCCGGGACAGGTGAGTTGTTTTTGTGCCTCTGCCACACTGATGCGGCCGTCTGCCAGCAGGGACAAAAGCCGGGTCATGTCTTTGGGGGTCATGTTTTCTTCCAAAGGTTACCGCCGGAGCCAGGAAATTCCTTTGCCGGGCTTTTCTGCCCTGTCCGAATCTGGATCGTTTTGTGTGGATGCCGGTGTGTCACTGTCTGTTTCAACTTTTTTTTTTACACCGGGCTGGGCAGGGGTGTCTGTTTTTCCGGGAGTGGTTCTGGCCGGATTCCATTTGTATTGTCCAAATTTGCAGTATCCCTGGACATTGTTGAACCTGGCATCAATGTCTTTGGGAATGGGGATGACGTTTCCTTCAATATTGGGGATCAGATAATCAGCCAGCTCAACACTGCCGCCGCCGGACAGAATAATGGAGTCAATATCCCAGTCATTTTCCCATAACCGGTTCAGGTCTGCGGCAATGGCTGCTGCTGCATGGGTATATACCCGTTTTTTCAGATTGCTGATATTGTATTCTTTGCCCCGGATTTTGATCATGCCCGATTCCATGAATTTGAAAATCCGGTAAAGTTCGATACTGATATTGCTTTCCTGGCGCAGCTTGTTGGCCACGGCGGAAAAGCACTTGGAAATACCTGTTTCCATGGTGGAAGATCCGCGTTCAATGTACTGGAGATGGTCGAATATGGAAAAATCAGTGGTTTTGAATCCAATATCCACCACTCCCAGTTTCTGGACCGCAAGCTCCTTGTTTTTGATCTTGCCGTATTCGTCAAAAATCAGGTTGAAAATAGAGCCTATGGGCTGGGGTATCACATGGATTTTGTCAATGTGTATGCGCCGGGAAACATCTGCACCGTTCTGGTTGTGATAGGTGATTTCATGTACCCCCTGGAGCATTTCCTTTAACCGTTTGGAATCACGGCGCAGATATCCCACAGGCAGTCCGGTGACCACATTCACGGGTCCGGTTGTGTCGGTACAGATGCCTGCAGCGGCAATGGCAAGAATCTTGACATAATTTTCCACCAGTTTTTCCTGGTCCAGGGTGAATTCCGGGATATTGGACTGCTGTTCTGCATAAGATCCGAGAAAATAGGCTTTGTCTTCAAGGGTGATATGCAGTTTTGCGGTGGAGGAGGTATCTCCCAGAGAGGATTGAAACTGGATTTCGGCAGCATCTCCCATAAGGGATTTAAAAATTACTGTGTTTTTCCCGTTATAGGCTTTTGTAAATCCAAACCCAACATCAATGCCCAGTATTTCCATGAAAATTTTCTCCTCTGGGGTTTATACCATTTGCCCAGTAAATACCATTATGAATCAAAGATAGTCAAGGGCTAATGAAAGTCAGTCAGAACAGGTTCCTTGCACTATCCGGTCAAATCGGATATAAGGTTTGTGCAAAATTTTTAAAGGGAATCATTGTTCATGGAACGTGACCGGGTATTTGCCAGAAAACAGAGACAGATCAAACCTTTTGTCTTCAACCGGGAGGTGGCCAACGTGTTTGATGACATGCTGGTGCGCTCAGTTCCCCTTTACAGGGAAAGCATATACCGCCAGTCCATGCTGGCCTGCCGTTATTATCAGGCAGGCACCCGCATGTATGATCTGGGCTGCTCCCACGGCAACCTGGGGCAGCTGATCTGTGAGCAGTTCCAGCACCAAAACTTTACCCTGGTGGGAGTGGACACTTCCTGGCCCATGCTGGAAAAATATCAGCAGCGCCTGTCACGGTTTGGGGCCGGGGGAACGATTGATCTGGTCTGCGGATCCATGGAAGATATCAAAATTGAGAACGCCTCGGTGGTGGTGGTTAACCTGACCCTGCAGTTTCTGGATGCAGCGCGCCGGGATGATCTTGTCTGCCGGATATTTTCAGGGCTGGTGCCCGGCGGTATTCTGCTGCTCATGGAGAAAACCGTTCATCCTGATGCATTCGGCAATGCCCTGGAACAGGAATTTTACCGGCAGTTCAAGCGGGAAAACGGATATTCAGATCTGGAAATCAGCCAGAAAAGGGATGCCCTGGAAAAAGTACTGGTTCCCGATACCCTGGAAACCCACTTCCAGCGCCTGAAAAAAGCAGAGTTTTCCTTTGTGGATGTCTGGCTTAAATGGTTTAATTTCAGTGCCATACTGGCAGTGAAAGCCCCCTGTGACCAGGTTGTTTGGAACAAAAAATAAAAAATACTGACAAAATACAGCCTATTGTGTATGGAAACCTGTTTATCACAGTACAGACAATTTTTTCCGGACCCGTATTACCGGGCTTTGGCTGATCTGGTCAGAGAAAAACAGCGGTTTCTGGATCATCCCACCGGCAATTTTCTGCGTTATAAAAATATCGTCAGCCAGATCCCTGATTTTGTACCGTCAGTAAAAGATGTTGCTGCCCCGGCTGTCAGGGCAGGCACGGCAGCAGATATTTCACAAAAAGACAGGCAGTTTCTCAAAACACAGCTTTTGCAGCTGGCCCCCTGGCGCAAAGGACCTTTTGACCTGTTTGGCATACATGTGGATGCTGAATGGCGTTCAGACATGAAATGGAAACGTGTGGCCCCTCATCTGCCGGATCTGGCAGGCATGCGGATTATGGATATCGGGTCCAGCAACGGATATTACATGTTCCGCATGGCAGCCCAAAATCCCTTGTTTGTCTTCGGCCTGGAACCCCAGAGTGCGTTTTACTGCCAGTACCTGGCTGTCCAGAAATTTGTGGAACAGAAAAACGTGTTCTGTCTGCCCGCGGCCCATGAACAGCTGCCGCGGTTGGATGCATGTTTTGACCTGGTGTTTTGCATGGGTATTCTTTACCACCGCAAATCTCCGGTGGATATGCTCAAAGATATTCACAAAACCCTTATGCCTTCCGGGTATATCGTTCTGGAAAACCTGGTGCTGGCGGAACGAAAAAACCTGTGCCTGTTCCCCGAAAACCGGTATGCCAAGATGCGCAATGTATATTTTATTCCCGATCTTCTGGCCATGGAATCCTGGCTTTTGCGGGCCGGGTTTCACGATGTCCGCTGCGTGGATGTCACCCCTACGACAGCTGCAGAACAGCGCAGAACCAACTGGATTAACACCGAGTCTCTGGAAGATTTTCTGGATCCCCATGATCCGCAAAAAACCGTTGAAGGATACCCGGCGCCTGTGCGGGCGGTTTTCATGGCCAGGGCATGACAGGTTGTCCGGGATTTTTGTTTGACAGACAAAGGCATTTTCTGTATTATTACATGATTTTGTGTTATGCGAATTTTCTGCATGACGATCATGTGCAAGACCGATGTTAACTGTTTTATGACGAGGATATGAAAATGGATGACGAAGGTGGTAGTCCTCACTTATCGATGTCTGTAATTTTTGGTGAAAAAAAATATTTTCATAAAATCCCGCTGTTAACGACAGGTTCGGAAAACACGGCACGCTGGTGTAAAACCGATATGCCCTGATTTTGCCCAAAAGGCCAACCCCTCCGGCCTGCCTGTCCTTTTGGCGGGCCATTTAAAAGGAGGCAGGGCCGTGAACGATTCCCTCAAATTGCCGGATAATCTTTTTGTGCCCGGACAGGGTGGCGCACCTGACCACATCGATGAACAGGTGCTTGCCGCACTGTGTGAAACAGAACATCCTGCTGATTTTGCAGCACAGTTGTCTGAAATCGAGGATATGGAACTGCTGGTGTCTGTGTTTTCACGGATGACACCGGCCAGCTGTGCAGATGTCCTGGTGCACATGGATTATGATGACCAGCGGGAGATTGCCAGAGAGCTTTCCAATGACGTGCTGGCCCTGGTAATCACCAGGATGTCTTCTGATGACAGGGTGGATCTGCTGCAGTCCATGCCCGAGGAAAGCAGTGAAATTCTTCTGCGCCTGCTGGCCAAAACCGAGCGGGAAGATATCCGCAGGCTCAGCTCCTATGAAGAAGATACAGCCGGGGCATTGATGACCAGCGAATATGCCACCCTTTCCCCTGATCTCACCGCCCGCCAGGCCATTGACAAGCTGCGTCTGGAAGCCCCTGACAAGGAAACCATTTATTATTCTTATGTCATTGATTCCCGGCGGCGGCTGCTGGGACTGGTCTCCCTGCGGGAACTTATCCTGGCCAGGCCCACCGTGAAAATTTCAAAAATCATGCGCCGTGATCCTGTTCATGCCAATGTCCATGACGACCAGGAAGAGGTGGCCCGGCAGATGGCCAAATACGACCTTCTGGCCATGCCTGTCACCAATGGCAACGATGCCCTTGTGGGGATCATCACTTTTGATGATGTCCATGATGTCATTGAAGAAGAGGCCACGGAAGACTTTCACCGGATGGGCTCCATCAGCTCAGGCACAGGGCATGAAGACCTGGTGGATATCGGACTGCGGGATGCAAGCCCCTGGCTGCTGATCCAAAAACGGCTGCCCTGGCTTCTGGCCCTGGTATTCATGAATATTTTTTCCGGAGCAGGTATTGCCTATTATGAAGACACCATTCAGGCAACAGTGGCCCTGGTTTTCTTTCTTCCCCTGCTCATCGGCAGCGGCGGCAATGCCGGTGCCCAGTCCGCCACCCTGATGGTGCGGGCTCTGGCCATCGGGGATGTCATGATGAAAGACTGGTTCCGCCTGGTGGGAAAAGAGATCGGCATTGCGCTGTGTATAGGATTGTGCATGGGAATCGCCGTGTCTTTTATCGGTATTTTCCGGGGGGGCATGGATGTGGCGGTGATCGTGGCCCTGGCCATGGTATGCGTGGTGGTGTTCGGCAGCCTTCTGGGCATGTCCCTGCCGTTTCTGCTCATCCGTTTAAAACTGGATCCGGCAACTGCCAGTGCGCCGCTGGTAACCTCTGTGGCTGATGTCGGGGGGGTTGTGATCTATTTCGGTATTGCCACCTGGTACCTGGGATCTTATGCCATGGTGTGAAAAACGCCACAGCGGCATTTTTATATGAAAGCTGTCAGCCGTCAGTACGCACTTTTCAGCTTCCAGTAACAATTACCAATGTTCCCTGCTGGTTACAACCGGCTAAAAGCTGACAGCTAACAGCTAATCAGAAGGCCCTGAGAGCGTAATAGGCCCGTAGTATCCTGTTGTCTCTTCGCCGGTGTCGTCAGTATCGGTCATGATGCCGATACCGATGATTTCAGGCGGGGTCCGTCCGAATGCTTTCTTGTAGTCTTCCAAAAGGTTGCGCTCATGGTTTATCCATTTTCCAGCATCAGCATTACCGCTTTTTACAACAACCATCATGGATTCTGAAACATAGGGATTGGGCAGGATGGTATTTACGGATGCATTGCTGGCCCATACATAATTTATGGCTGTGCCGGGAACTTCCTTTTGGGAAAAAAGCGCAGCACTTTTGTGCCGTGTCCGCTCCCACCAGCTTGCAGTATCCGGGTCAAAGGCAAATGCCACATAAATACGGACAGCATAATCATCGCCTTTTTTGGATGTCACATCTGCTTTTTCCAGCACATGGTCAATTTTCCAGCGCCATTTTATCACAGGATATGCTGCGGGGTCCACCTGCAAAGTACAGATCATACCGGAAGCTGCATTCTTGCTGTGGGCCTTGATAACGGTTCTGCCATTGTCTTTTATCAGAGTATATCTGGTATGGCGGTCAATGTTGTCAAAGGTCATCGGCTCCCAGGCATCCGGCAGGTTTTCACCGGGAGTCAGTTGGGAAAAATCGCCTATGACCAGTTGATCCGTGTATGCAGTATCAGTGGCAATACCCAGAAAAAAAAATATCCCCAGGGCCAGAATAAATGGCATTATGCCGCTTTTCCCATGGTATGCCAGTGCGGTTCTTTGTGCAGTTTCAGACCCGATCAGATTCAATGCCGTGGTTTCACCTGTTCTGCAGGAGGTTTTGGCTTCGGATACATTGATAATCATTTGTTTTCCCGTTGCAGTTTAGATGGATAATCAAACCAATTATATTTATTCAGACCAGGTTGGTCAAGACATAGCACCTTGCCGTTCAGGCTTTGACGAAAAAATACCTGCAAATTTTATGTTTGACAAGATTTCTTGCAGAGTAGAGACTGGGTCGGGACAAAACAATGACCATGACATATTCACAGACAGAAAAAAAAATGCCCCAACCGCCTGCCGGCGGCATAACACACCCGTTGGTGCTGGTGGGGTGTCTGTGCGTGGCAGAGGTGGCCGGCATGCTGGGGGTGTTTGCCTTTCCTGCGCTGCTGCCTCATTTCATGCAGATCTGGGAGTTGTCCGGCAACCAGGCCGGGTGGATCAACGGGATTTATTTTATCGGATACACGGCAGCGGTGCCCCTGCTTACCAGCCTCACCGACCGGATGGATGCCCGGCGGATCTACCTGGCCGGCTGCATCATCGGCATTGTGTCCAATCTGGGATTTGCCTGTCTGGCAGGGGGGTTCTGGTCTGCAGTCATCTTCCGCGCCCTGTGCGGTATTTCCCTGGCCGGCACCTTCGTACCCGGGCTCAGGGCCCTCATGGACCGGCTTGCCCCGGCTGCCCAGCCCCGTGGCATCGCTTTTTACACCGCCTGTTTCGGTCTGGGCATGAGCCTGTCCTTTTTTGTCACTGGAAAGCTGTTTGACGGGTGGGGGTGGGAAACCGCATTTGCCATGGCCGCTGTCGGATCCGGCCTGGCTCTGGTGCTGGCGGCAGCGGTAATCAAACCGGTCTCCTTACCTGTTTCTTCAGCCTTTACCAACCGCCATATTCTGGATTTCCGGCCGGTATGGCAGAACCGCAATGCCCGGGCCTATATCCTGGCCTATATGTGCCACACCTGGGAGATGTTTGCGGCCCGGGCCTGGCTGGTGGCGTTCATGGCCTTCAACCTGTCCCTGCGTCCCGGTTCCCAAAATCTGCTGATCCCAACCACAGTCATGGCTGTGGCAGGTATCGCCGGCATGCTGGCCAGCATTGCCGGGGCTGAACTGGCCGTGCGGTTTCCCCGCAAAACCATGGTAATGCTGATCATGGGGGTGTCCGGCCTGATGTCGGTGACCATAGGGTTCAGCGCCGGGCTGGATCCTTTCTGGGTGGCAGTGCTGTGCATTGTGTACACCATCTTTTTTCAGGGGGATTCCGCCGCCATTCATGCAGGGGTCATCACTGCAGCCCGGCCGGACCTGCGGGGGGCCACCATGGCGCTGCAGTCTCTGGGCGGATTCGGTGCCGCGGCTCTGGGCACCATTGCGGCCGGGTGGGTCCTGGATCTTTCCGGGGGCGGCTACACAGTGGTTTCCTGGGGCATCACCTTTGCTTCCATGGGCGTGGCAGCGCTCCTGGGGGTTATCCTGGTGGCATGGATCGCCGATTGACAAAGAGATCCCGACACAGGTTCCGGCATCTGCCACAGAAACGGGTCTGGATCTGAGTTCAGATGAGACTTTTTGCGGGCATTCAAACCAGACCGCCGAGGGCTACAGTGATGGCCTCTCCGTTGACCCCGCTGGATTCTTCAGATGCCAGAAAAGCGATCACCTCAGCCACTTCTGCGGGTGTCACCACCCGGCCCGCCGGGTAAAGGGCCGCTCTTTGCGCCCACACCGCATCCGGGGTGATGCCCAGGTGCGCCGCTTCTGCTGCGGCGGAAGCCTCTGCCATCGGTGTTCGCACCCATCCGGGCAGCACCGCATTGGATGTCACGCCATGGGGGCCGGCATCCAGGGCAATGGAGCGCATCAGGCCCAGAAGACCGTGTTTGGAGCTGGTATAGGCACTTCCCGCATATTCCGCTTTCTGCCCGGCTGTGGAGCTGGTGAACACAAGCCGGCCATACCCCTGTGCAATCATGTCTTTGACAATGATGCGTGACAGATGATATGGGCCATCCAGATTGATGCGCATGGTTTCCTCCCAGAGTCCGGGTTTCTGCTCCCAGATCACCCGCTCATGGGCCGATCCCACACCGTGATTGCACACCAGGATCGATACCGGCCCTAAACGGTCGCGTGTTTCCTTTATTGCAAGGGCACAGCCTTCGGGCGTGCCCAGATCTGCCGCAACAAAATCCATCCCCAAAGACTGCAGTTCATTTTCACTGCGCGCAACAGCCATGACCCGGGCACCGCGTGAGGTCAGCAGTTCAGCCGTCACCCGGCCGATGCCGCGTCCTGCACCCGTTACCAGCGTCACCCGTCCTTCTACTCCCGGCATACTCCTCCTCCATTATTTTCCGGCTGCCAGTTATTCATATGTCTGTTTTCGGACATAATGAATTTTCAGTTGACAATCCGCCGTGTCAGGCGCCTTATGGCCATGCTCCCGAATAAAACCGTAAATATGATCATGTAAGCCAGGTTGAATAACAACCCCGGGTCAAAACTGTTGAAAAAAAAGGCCCTTACCAGCCTTACCGCGTGCATTAACGGGAAGACTGCTGCAAGCCAACGGGCCAATTCAGGCAGGTTGTCCAGGGGGAACACAATACCGGAAAAGAAAAACATGGGTGTAATCAGGCCGGTAAAAAAGAAGTTGAAGTGGTTGATGTTTTTGACAAAAGAGGTGACAAGCAGTGCCAGTGCGGCAAACATCATGCCGGTGATAAACCCGATGAACGGTGTGAAGACTGCCATGCCGGATTCCACCAGGCCGAAGCACGCAACAACGGTCAGAACTGCACCGGAAAAAAAGAATCCCTTGGTTCCGGCAAACAGTATTTCCCCTATGAACATGTCTTTGACGGTCAGGGATGCGGATATCATGCCGTCATATACCTTGTCGAATTCCAGGCGGATGAACGAGCCAAAGGTACATTCATATGTGGCGGTGAACATTGCCGACGGCACAATGATCCCTGAGGCCAGAAACATGATGTAGGTTTTGCCCTCTATCAGCCCGACATAGCTTCCCAGGCCCAGTCCGATGCCGGCAAGGAACATCAGCGGTTCCACAAACGGGGGGAATCCGTTACTGATCAGATGTTTGGTGTATACCCGGACATGCCGGAGCCAGACACTGAATATTCGCTGAAAAAACCGCGGCGGCCTTACCGGTCCGAGATCTGCTATTTTGTAGGTGCTATTCATGCAGTTTTCTCCCGGTGATTTTAAGAAATACATCTTCAAGATTGGATTGGCGCAATATGAAATCTCCTGCCTTGAACTGATCCGAAATCTGTTTGATTTTTTCAAAATCATCGGCATACAGCAGCATCCGGCTGTTCATGAATTCTGCGCGGACACCGTCTGTTGCATTGAAAGCCTTGCCGCCGGTGTGCAGAAGCTCCAGAACATATGTTTCAATATGTTTGTCGATCAGGCGGGCAGGCGGACCCTGCATGACCTTCTCCCCTTTGTTCATGATAATCAGGTCATCGCATATCTGAAATGCTTCTTCCATGTAATGGGTGGTCAAAAGAATGGTCACACCCTGTTTTTTGAGATCCCGCAGTTTGTCCCAGATCACATGGCGCACCTGGGGATCCAGCCCGGTTGTGGGTTCATCCAGGATCAGAAGTTTCGGGTTGTTGATCAGTGCCCGTGCAATCAGAAGCCTGCGTTTCATTCCGCCGGACAGCTGACGTATCTGGAAATCTTTTTTGTCTGAAAGCTCCATGAATGCAAGAACATTTTTTATAAAATGCCGGGCCTGTTTTCCAGGCAGGGCATAAAATTTGGAATAAATCATCAGGTTCTGAATGACACTTAATTCCTGGTCAAGGTTATCTTCCTGGCTCACAATCCCGGTAAAATATTTTATCTCAAGTGCATTTTTTTTCGGGTCATAACCAAAAACAGATACCTCACCACCCTGTGAGTGGTCCCGTTCAGCTTTGCCGAACAACATCTTCATCATGGTTGTCTTGCCTGCGCCGTTGGGACCCAGAAATCCGAAACAGACCCCCCTGGGCACTTCAAAACTCAGATTATTGACAGCTGTGAGATTACCATATGTTTTGTGGACGTTTTTTGCTGTGATTGCCAGTTCTTTCATTATCTCACTGCCGGATGTTTTCTTTTTCATTTGCAGCCGCATCAATATCAAAAATTTTTTTGCCGTGCACATAGTCTTTTGTTGCATATTGGGAAATTTTCTGGATTTTTGACGACAGTTCTATTATCCGCTGGGTATGTTTTTTAACCAGCTGGATCATTTCCTGTCTCCGTGATGGTTCCAGATGGGGGTCACCCAGTTTTGCAATTCCGATGGACACAACCTGCAGGGGGTTGTTCAACTCGTGGCTCACCGCGCCTGCCATTTCCAGAATGGCCCGTAATTTTTCCTTGTCCCGCTGTTCTTCTGCCATCTGTTTCTGCTGGGTGATGTCCATGAAATTTCCCAGGACTGCACGGGTTCCCTCGTGTTTCACTGGGGTGACTGTTTCCATCACCCATTTCACCCGGCCTGTGCGGTCCACCACACGGAATTCATAAGGGGTGGTCCGCTGGCCGGTCAGCATTTGTTTTGCACAGTCCCGGACATGGGTCCTGTAATCCGCATGAACCAGGTCCAGAGACAGCATGCCGGTCAGCGCCTCTCTGGTATACCCGGTAATCCGGCAGAATTCGGGATTCACATATTTGAAACGCCCCTGCTGCACAATGTAGCTGCCGATCAGGGCACTGTTGCGGCTGTGTTCGAGTTCCTCTTCCGCCTGCTTCTTTTGGGTATTGTCCCGGATGAAGCCTTCAATGGCCACGGCCCGGTTCTGGTTGTCCCGGATCACCGACCACCGGTCATGCATCCACCGGGTGGTGCCGTCAGAACCGATGTAGCGGTATTCGACATCACCCCGGGTTTCACCGGCCGCCAGGGTGCGCTGCCGTGCCTGTCTGAGTTTCTGGATATCTTCCGGGTGGATGTGCCGGGCGACACTGGCGGAGGACAACACGGTCCGTCCCGCTTCTTTGGCCCCGTACAGCGACAGGAAACGCTTGTTGAAAAAGGGAAAGGTCCCGGATTCAATGTCAAACAGGTAGATGGCATCCTGGGAATGATCTGCCAGCTGCTGAAAGCTTTCCGATAATGTGCGTATAATATCGTGGTCCCTGGTTTCAGGCTTGACATCAGCCGCACGTTCCAGTTCCCGGACCCGGGCTTCCAGTTCTTCGTATGTCGGTTTTTTGCTCATGGTATGGGTCACTGTGGATTGTCCTGACGTTTTGCCGTAAGGTCCTGTATCATTTCTTTCAGATGGCGGATTCTACGGTCCAGATCATAACTTTCTCCATCCATTACAGGAGCATTTTTTGCCATTTCCAGAATGTTCAACCGTTCTTTAAGGGCTGAAGATTCATCATCCATTTTTCTGATCGAAACTGCCGTTTCCATTCCAATATAACCAACCCCTCTATCAGGATGTTTGCGGATAAGGTCTGCCAGCACTTTTTCACCGGTATCCTGATTTCCGGCCCGGCAGTATAATTCTCCAAGAGACGACTTGAATTGATTGACAAAGTCAGTATCTTCATCGGCAAAACAGGTTACAAACTCATCAAGAAAGGAAACACCGATTTCCGCAAATTCTTTCTCATCAATCGAAGCGTTGATCAGCGCCATTTCAAAATCCTGGCACCAGTTGAAAAAGGACTGTGATCCTTTGAAACGGGCATCGATCTGTTTTATGGAAAGCCCGGCTACATCATAAATATCTGTGAAGGTTTTCCATACCCGCATCCATATACGGCATGCCTGAAAGCAGTCTTCATCCAACAGCGCATATCCGTTTTCCATCCAGTCATCCAGCATTTCAAAGGAAACCCTGGTCAGTTTTTTTTCATGAAACAATCGTTCCCATAGAACACATGCACCCAGGCCTGAAATATCTGAAACGCTCGGTTCAAGGGATTTTAACTGTTCAGGCCACAGCGTTTCGGCAACGTCCCAGGCGGAATCCATCTTTTCACATGTAGCAAGAAATTGTTCCTCGTCATATTGAACACCATAGCGCATCATTTTTTCAATCACCTGCTGGGTCGTCAGCGAACGCATCTGTGAAACGGTTACCATTTTTGCAACATTTTTTTTCAGTTCAGGATACAGACGAAACATTTGCTGAACATGATTATTTTTTGGATCACACATTTTGGCCAGTGCATATGGCCGAATATCAATTCCGGGCATTGCCGGAGGGATATTCTGATCGGTTTTCCGGGAAGGCTGTCGGCCGGCCCCCTCAGAATCAAAATGTTTTTTCCCGGTTTGCTGATTCGTATTCAAACAGCATTTCTTATACTTTTTGCCGCTGCCACACGGGCACGGCGCATTACGACCTGTTTTCATTTCTTTTTCCTCACATGGTCTAAATTAAAGCAAATCATGGAAAATACTATAACGGCGTGGTGTCATGATGTCAATTGCAGATGGCTGCAATCAAAGGTTATAGGGGCAGGGCTGCATCTGTCCTGCGGAAAATCCGTATTCCCTGGACGTTCTGGTGTTTTTTGTTTTTTTCATCTTAGCGCCGGGCTTTATCAGGGGCTGTATCCAAAACCTTTCGAACCTTTACTGTCAGGTCCGTCATTGAAAAAGGCTTCTGGATAAAAGCCACACCGTCATCCAGAATCCCCTGATGGGCAATGACGTTGGCAGTATAACCGGACATGAACAATCGCCGGATGTCGGGAAAAAGATCGGTGATTTTTTCGGCCAGAGACCGGCCGTTCATCTCCGGCATGACCACATCGGTCATAAGCAGATCAATGGAGCCGGAATGGTTGTTTGCTTTTTCCACGGCCTCTGAGGGTATGGCTGCGGACAGCACGGTATACCCTTTTCTTTCCAGCATCATCCGGGTCATTTTGAGAATAGAAGGTTCATCTTCCACCAGCAGGATGGTTTCAGTCCCTCCGGCAGCTGCTTTTTTCTGAGGCACTGCCTTGTCAGTGTCTTTATCGGTAACCAACCGGGGCAGGTAGATCTTGAAGGAGGAACCCTGGCCGGGTTCACTGTATACATTGATGAAACCGTTGTTTTGTTTGACGATGCCATAGACGGTAGCAAGCCCCAGGCCCGTGCCTTTGCCTGTCTCCTTGGTGGTGAAAAAGGGTTCGAACAGATTCTCCAGGATGTCTTCGTCCATACCGCAGCCGTTGTCGCTGACCGCCAGCAGCACAAAATCACCCGGGATAAAACCGTGATGTTCACTGCAGTATACTTCATCAAATGATTTGTTTCCGGTTTCTAGGGTGAGTTTACCCACTCCGGAAATGGCATCCCTGGCATTGATGCACAGATTGGCAAGGATCTGGTCGATCTGGGATGGATCCAGTTTGACGGACCACAGATGGGCAGCCGGCTGCCAGACCAGGTCAATGTTTTCTCCTATGAGCCGGTGCAGCATATTGAGCATTCTCTCCACGGTAGTGTTTAAATCCAATTGTCTGGGAGAAATAGTCTGTTTTCTGGCAAAAGCCAGCAGCTGCTTTGTGATGTCCGCCGAACGCTTTGCTGCGGTTTGGATTTCTTTCAGGTCGGAATACAGATCGTGATTTTCATCTGCCTGCAGCAATGCCAGTTCCGTATGTCCCAGAATCACTCCCAGCATGTTGTTGAAATCATGGGCTATCCCGCCGGCCAGGCGGCCCACGGATTCCATTTTCTGGGCCTGGAGAAGCTGGGTCTCCATTTTTTTCAGATCGGTGATATCTGTGGCGATCTGCATCCGGACCAGGCGGCCGTCCGTCCATTCAATGGCCCGATCGTAATTGATATAATACCTGCCGGTGACAGGGTTTTTGTCATGCCAGATGCGCACACCTGCCGGGTTCCCGTGTTTGTCGATCAGCTGATCATTTGTACAGCCTTCACAGGGTTCCGGGTTTTTCCTGAAGGCACGGTAACAGATATCACCGGTTTTATCCCCGCCGAAATCAGTTATCATCCTTTTGTTCATGAAAAGGATTTCACAGGTATCCATGTCTGCCACATAAACGGTTGAATCGATACTGTCCAGAATCGACAGTATTCTTTCATGGGCCAGCTTCAACTCTTTTTCAGCCTGTTTGCGCTCGGTGATCTCCAAAGCGGTGAACGTGACCCCTCTTGAATGGTCCTGCAAATCCACAGGGGTTGAACTGAGAAGGACATCAATGATGGGGCCGTCTTTTTTCTGCCAGCGGGTTTCCACCATGCCCGTGCCATGATCAGCTATCTGGGCATATTTTTCCCGACCCACAAATTCAAAATCTTCATCACTGGGATACAGCATCCGGGAACTGTTTCCGATCAGTTCTGTTTCATAATATCCGGTCATTTCACACAGACGGTCGTTAACTTTGTTCAGCACCCGGTTGATAACCGACCCAATACCGACAGGTGCACTCCTGAAAATACTGCTGATCTGATTTTCACTTTCCTGCAGCGCCTCCATGGCCTGGGTTGTCTCAACTATTGAACCGATAAGTCTGGCGGTGCTGTTGAGACGGTTTTTTGCCATCTCAATAATATAGGGTGGGCGGGAATCATACGCTGCAGCCTCCCGGAGCAGGTCTTTGTGGTTGAGATGGTAGAGATCAGCCAGCATCTTGAGCTTTTCAGGATCTTTCGGCGGATCTCCGTAGCCGAAGTTGATCGCCCCTATTGCATTTCCGCCGGCAAAAATAGGCACAGCGTACAGGCGAATGCCGCCCTTGCACGCGTTGTCCACATGGGTGCGCCCGGCAATGGCCTTTTTGGAGCAGTCAGTCCAGCAGGATTCATGGCACAGCCACCGGCCGGAGTTGAGCGCTTCAACATTGTCAGGGGTATCGCAGAGGTTGCGTGATGCCCTGTCCAGCATTCGGCACCAGCCTGATGCAAAAATCCCGAAGGCATAGTCACCGTTCACCTCGTAAATCGCAGAGGAAGTGCCGAGCAATTCCAGGTAGTCGTTGGCAAAGCTTTTCAGACGTTCGCTGCCTATGGATTTCAGGATAATGCCATCACGGTTCAATTCGGTCAGGTCGCCATATCCCTGATCGTGATTCTCTGTCCGGACATCAATGTCTGAAACCGGTTTCCTGGACAGCATCCATTCAATCCGTTTCAATTCTTCCAGTTCCTGGACCCGTCTTTCCAATTCTTCATAGGTAAGTTTTGCTTTTATTGTCATGCAGGCCCCATTTTACACTCCGAATACACGCATATTTTTGATGCGGCTTTTTTTTTAACCTTGGTTTTAAGCTCAGGTGTTAGTGAGATATGCATAGTGCCCTCCTAACTTAACAACTACATACCACAATAACACGAATATTATCAATCTTTGTAAATATACTTTGTGTTCAATGGGTTTATCACGTTATTGGATCGGATGCCGCAGTGTCGAACGTACCGGTCCACCGGGAGACGGGTTCATCCAGATCCAGGCGGCTTTCTCTGGCCGGCGCGACACATAAAACCCCTGCAAAGCTTTTACCAATGCTTGCGGAAAGCATGCGGGTATTGTCAGTCATTGGAACGTTTGCCTCGATCTGGACTATCAGTCCAGGAGATATTCGATGTCATCAAAGATATCTTCCAGGGTGTAGAGCAGTTTGTCTGCTTCGGCCAGATTACGGTCGGCAATATTTTCTTCGATGGCATGGAATGTCCGGGTCAGCTTTTGTTTGTGATCGCGCAGCACCTGCCGCAGCGGTGTGCCGTCGTACTTGTAAAGCAGCATGTCGATCTGGCCGGCCAGTTCGTACAGGGACGGATTTTTTTCCACCAGTCCAGGATCCTGGTATGCCAGGTGCCGGGCCAGCCTGGGATAGGTTTTTTCAAAGCTTTTTTTGTAAAACGGCCGAATGGTCACGGTTATCTGCATATGTTGGCTCATGGGGTATCTTCCAGACCAAGTGCCAGGGCATCACTCAGATTCAGTTCCAGCATCTTTATACTGGCTGAAATCCGCTTGACATTGCTTTGCAATGCCGGAAAATCCATGGTCTGGTTCTCCAAATCCCCGGTTGTTTTTCTGAGGGAGGCAATCTTTTCATTGATGGCGGTCAATGAATGCCGGTCCTTTATATCCTGCATGTCTGTATATTCCTTTCATCCATAGATGGTGCCTGCCTGGTTACAATCATCCGGATTGCTGTCATTCAAATGCTTCATGCCTTGTTTTGTTTGCGCAGATCCTTGAACCGTCTGGCCTTGAGTTTGTATCTGGGCAGGCTGCCGTATGCATAAAACTGCAGGTCATAGCCCAGGTTGGTTTTTAACCGGAGCTGGTCCCGCAGCCCTGGTTCCACCTGCGACCGGTCCACCCCGGTGCGCAGTTCCACCTTCAACGTGATGTGGTCCACATCACCGGGTCTTTCCACCACCAGTTCATACTCGTCTCCCAGCCCGTCAAAGGAACGCACCACCGCCTCCACCGCAGCCGGGCTCAACAGCACGCCTTTGACCTTGGTGATGTCATCGGCCCGGCCGATGACCCCGCCTTTGATCACCCGAAAGGTCCGGCCGCAGGCACAGGGGTCCGGATCCCACTGGATAACATCCTTGGAATCGAACCGGATGCAGGGCTGGGCCATGCGGTCCAGGGCCGTGATGACCATTTTCCCTTTTTTACCGGGTTCGGTGATGGGTTCTCCGGTTTCCAGGTCCTCGATCTCCACCAGAAACATGGCCTCATTCACATGCATGCCAAAGGGCTGGTGCCGGCATTCATAGGACCAGGCCCCGATCTCTGTGGCGCCGGAATGGTCATATACCTTGGCGCCGAACGCCTCTTCCATGCGCTTTTTGGTAGCAGGAATTCCTGCACCGGGTTCGCCGGCACAGGTGATCTTGTTGATGGAAAGACCGGCCGGGTCAATTCCCAGTTTGTTTTTGGCCACATCTGCCATGCGCAGCACATAGGTAGGGGTGGCCATCATGGCCGTTGCCTGCAGTTCCTGGATTTTGAGAATCCTGGCCTGGGTGTCCAGAACCCCGCCCGGCACCACTTCACAGCCCAGTTTTTCCGCCCCGTAATGACCGGCCCAGAACGCCACAAAAATATTGTATCCAAAGGGCAGAAACACCCGGTCCCGGGCACGGTACCCCTGGGACCACAGAATACAGGCCCAGCATTCAGCCCACCATTCCCAGTCCTGCCAGGTATCGGGCTGGTATACGGGCTGCCCTGTGGTCCCTGATGTCTGACGGAATGCAGACACCTCTTCCAGGGGCACGCACAAGGCATCCCCATAAGGAAAGGGTTCCTTGTTCTGGATATCCTGCATCATGGATTTTTCCACTTTGGGCACCTTTCGCACATCGGAAAGGGACTGGATATCATCTGGTGTAATCCCGGCTGTATCATAGAGATGCCGGTGAAACTTTGAATGGCTGTAGGCCCATGCAAATATCCGCTTGAACTTGAAAAGCTGCAATTTCTCCAACTGTTTTCTGGAAAGGGTTTCCAGATAAGGGTTCCAATATTCCGTGTGTGCCATCTGATCCATCCTTGCTGCAGGTAATTTCTGGTGCTGTTTATTGGTATTGTTTCAGGGATGCTTTGACAAAATCCACAATTTTTTTGCCGTCAAATCCATTTTTGTCCATTTTCTCGATATAGGTATTTATCACCGGGGCAATGGCTGTCTGCCACCGGGCTGCTTCATCGTCGGACAAGGCAATCACCTCGCCGTCCAGGCTTTTGAAAAAAGCCAGGCCTTCCCGGTCGGATTCATCCCATGCCTGCCCGTGTCTGGGCGCCCATTCCCGGTTTATTTCCACTATAACAGATTTGAGATCATCCGGAATCTGCGCCCATTTTTCTTTGTTCATCACCACATAAAATGATGAGGTATAGGCAATGGAAGTGCTCATGGTCAAATAGTCCACTACTTCGCCCATGCGCCAGCCCTTGTTCACTTCTATGGGATAAAGCGCTCCCTGGACAATACCTTTTTGCAGGCTCTGGTAAAGTTCGGGCATGGGCAGAGAGACAGGGGTGCCGCCCAGGGCTGATATCACCTGGGCAGAGGTGCCGTGGCCCCGCAGTTTCATGCCTTTGAAATCTTCCAGGGACCTGACTGCCTTGTCGGCTGTGTGCAGCACGCCAGCACCATGGGCATGCAGATACATGACCTGGGTATCCTGCAGTTCTTTGGGGTTGAATTCGTCATACACGGCATTCACCACTTTTGTGGCGGTAATACCGCTGTTATATCCCAGCGGCAGATCCACTGCCTCCATTACAGGGAACCGGCCCCGGGTATAGGCAAACAGACACATGCCGATATCAGACAGGCCGGATACCACGCCGTCATAATTCTGGGTGCCCTTGGTCAGGGTCTGGCCGGGATAGTATTCCACCACCACCTTGCCGTTGGTGCGTTTTTTGACTTCATCACACCAGGACTGGGCCAGCTTGCTTTGAACATGGGTGGGGGGGAAAAAATTGGAATAGGTAAGTTTAACAGTTTTGGCATAAAGGGAAGAACAGAAAACCAGCAATCCACATACCATGATAAAAATCCAGAAAAAACCTGATAATTTTCGCATCTTATTCATCTCCTGTTAATGTGTTATTGTGTGCTTTTGGCTTACCTCCATAAAATAACAGGTGAAAATTCGCCATCACCCCCTTTCCCTGTTTTCACTGTTGTATTTGTCATTGGTACCTGGAATTTGTATTTTCTACAAGGGATATATTCCAGGTAATTACCAGGTATGAAATATACCTGGTCCAAAAATTATTCTGACAAATGCATGGCAGCAAGAAAGGTCTGCAGGTTAATGGCTTTGTTGGTGATCCCCAGTTTTTTGCGGATGCGTTTTCTGTAAAACTCAATGGTTTTTTCTGAAAGAATCAGTATGTGAGCGATCTCTTTGGTGGTTTTGCCGTGTTTGATCAGGTTGGCCACCTGGATTTCTGAGGGGGTCAGGTGAAGGAATTCCAAAGAAAGCTTGCGGAGAAACGGAGAGACAATATCCTCCAGGGTGGCGGCCACAACATTCAGACAGGCTGACTGCCGGTCCTCCAGCACGCTGTTTTGCATGCGCTCAATATAGGGCATGACCAGTTCCCGGACATTCATCAGCATCTGTTCCTCCATGTGCTGCCGGTCCTGTTCCCGTCTTTTGAGCAGCACCCGCAGGGCAGTGTTCACTTCCTCCAGGTGCAGGGTTTTTGTCTGCAGTTCCCGGGTTCTCTGCTGCACCAGCATCTCCAGCAGGTCTTTTTCTTTTTTCTGCCGGGATATATCGGTGACCACCGCAAAACTGCCCTTGAAGCGGCCATCTGCATCAAAATAGGGGGTAGGGGTCATGATGGTGTGCAGCTTTGTGCCGTCTTTGCGGTTCCACACGATTTCATAGGGACTGCTTTCGCCCTGGCGCCGCTTTTCCAGCTGGGCCGTGAGGATTGTCTGGTTTTCCTTGTCTAAAAACCGGGTTACCGGAATACCGATGATTTCATCTCTGGATCTTTTCCACATCCGGCACAGGGTGTCATTGGCATAGGTGGTGATCTGATTTTCATCAATTTCGCTCAACCCGTCACCCATGGTTTCCACCATGGTTTTGTACCGGGCCTCACTGACCGACAGGGCATGCTTTCTGTCCGGTTTCGGCGAAAGACGGTCTTCGCCGGCTGCTTCATCACTTTTGCTGTAGATCATTGATTGGTTCATGTGTCCGGATAAATGGGGTGTTCAGGTTATTAAAAATCCATATGCCAGCCCGCACCGGCAAAGGCGAACCGGTCTTTGAACCGGTGAAAAAGCTGTGCTGCGGCCTGGTTGCCCGTGCAGTGGGACACGGCAATGGTGTTTACCTGGAACCGGTCAAAGGCATCCATGGCCTGGTCCAGCTGGGACGGGTCATTGGCAAATCCCAGGTGGGTGCCGCCGATGACGGCATAAAATGTCTGATGACCGGATTTTTGGGCAAAATGTTCCATGATGTTGACAATGCCCGAGTGGGCGCATCCGGTGAGGATCACCGGACCGGCCGGGGTTTCGATGAGCAGGCTGGCATCATCTGCGAAGGGGTCGGGAAGGTA
>DATFKQ010000065.1:0-28968 GCA_035268565.1 Desulfotignum sp.
GAGACCGGTACCGGCAGCTGGCAAAGGAAAAGGGAAAATTTCCCGAACCATTTGTGGTCAAAAAGCAGTTTGACATGCCGGATGCCAGACGGCACGAGGTGGTGATCCTGGGATCGGCGGGCATGCGCATTGTCACCGCCGGGGATATGGTCTGTTTTGCCGGTATTTCCGGCGGACTGAACGTGTCCATTAAAAACGACTACAACATCACCGTGCTCCGGGGCCAGTCTGTTTCTGAAATTCTGCTGTCCCCGGAAAAAATCGGTTACACCGGCATCGAGTCCCCCACTGTGGTACTGGCCCTGAGTGATGAAGGGGTGGCAAGGCGGCAGAAGATCTTTGCCGGCCTTTCTTCGGACACCTATGTGCTCAAAGAAGCCAGCGTGGCCATTCCTGACACTCCGGCACAGGTGGAGGAGATCGATTTCAAGGCCCTGAAGATCAAAAAAACCGACTGGGCCCTGGCATCGCTGGCCGTGCTGGCCAGACAAAAACGGGTGCTCAACAAAGATATGCTTGTATTTGCCCTGAAATCCCGGTTTAATGAAAAGGTATTCAACCTGTCCATGGAGACAGTGGAAAAAATTTTGTAATCACTGACAAAACACCCGGATACGGGAACAGGATTCCAGGGGCGCCATGACAAAACCCGACGGTATGCGCAGAACAGCGGTCAAACCATCGGCCAGCCCCCTGCCTCCTGCTCTCCTGCTCCGGGTGTTTCTGCCCTTTGCCGGCGGGTATTTTCTCTCCTACCTGTTCCGGGTGGTCAATGCTGTTATCGCACCGGACCTGGCCGCTGATGTGGGGGTGGACCCCTCCCAGCTGGGGTTGCTCACCGCCACCTACCTCATCGCCTTTGCCGCATTCCAGCTGCCCCTGGGTATTCTGCTGGACCGGTACGGCCCCAGGGCAGTGGAAGCGGTTTTGCTGGTGTTTGCGGCAGCCGGGGCCGTTCTGTTCGCCCTGTCCCATACCCTCACCGGCCTGATCATGGGCCGGGCCCTCATCGGGTTCGGGGTGTCTGCCTGTTTGATGGCGGCATTCAAATCCTATGTGATCTGGTTTCCCGGCCCTGTATTGTCCCGGATAAACGGGTTCCAGATGGCGGCCGGCGGCCTGGGGGTTCTGGCAGCCTTTGCCCCGGTGGAATTTGCCTTGCGGTTCACCGACTGGCGCGGGGTGTTCCTGGGTCTGGGGGTTCTGTGTGTCCTCATGGCGGTGGCCGTGTTCACGGTGGTGCCGGAATCAAACAAAAAACCGGTGCCTGAATCTTTTTCCCGGCAGGTGCAGGGGGTGGGGCAGGTATTTAAAAGCCTTTTTTTCTGGCGGATCGCACCGCTGACCATGCTGTCCCAGGCCGGATTCATGGCTGTCCAGGGCCTGTGGGCCGGCCCCTGGCTCCAGGATGTGGCATCCCTGGACCGGGCCGGGGCCGCCCAGTGCCTGTCCATATCCGCCCTGGCCATGATCGCGGGTTTCATCATCCTGGGATTTGTCACGGAAAAGCTGGCCCAAAAAGGCATCCCGGTCCTGTACTCCGCTGTATCCGGGATGACGGTCTTCATCGCCGTACTGGCGCTGATGACCTTTGGCGCGCCCCTCTCCCCTAAAGTGCTGATGGGGTTGTTCGGATTTTTCGGCACCGCCGGTATCCTGTCCTACACCGCCCTGACCCTGGGCTTTCCCTCCCGCCTGTCCGGCCGGGTCACCACCGGCATCAACCTCTTGGTCTTTCTGGGTGGGTTCGGCCTCCAATGGGCCATGGGCGCGGTGATCAACCAGTGGGAACCGCCCCTGCCCGGCCGGTATGCCCCGGCCGGATACCAGGCCGCCTTTCTCATGGTCCTGGTCCTCCAGGTGCTGGGCCTGGCCTGGTTTTTCATCTCTTTACTGCTGAAAACCGGATCGTCGGACCAGGATTAAACCGGAATTCAGCTGAATATGAATTCCGGTCGATACGGATATGGGGCGGTTCGTTCAGATCCGCAGCGGAATGCCGTCCAGGTAAGACAGGCTTTTGGCCCACCGGCCCAGGGAGGTATCATTGACAGATGCCATCAACAGCCGTTCCATCCCAAACCCCATGCCCACCCAGGTGTCGGTGATGTTCCAGGCTGCATCCAGGGGATGGGGTCCCACGGCACCGGATCCCAGTTCCAGGCCGGAAGGATGGGCCACCAGATCCAGGGTGGTGCCGTACACGGCTGAGGTTTCTTGCTCAAACCGGACATCCGTTACCCGCGCGGTGCCGGCCACCATGCCTGCCAGCTCTTTGAGCCGCACAAGACGGTCAGCTTCAGGCGTTCCCATCTCCACCAGGTTGAGCATGGTGAATTCATTGCTGTGGCAGGCCCCCTCCGATTCTTTCCGAAAACAGGACCCGATTTCATAAAACCGCACCGGCCGGAAATCCAGGCGGGAAAAATCCTGCATCAAACTGTACAGCCCCGGTGCCAGCATGGGCCGCAGACACTGGGCATCAGTGATCCAGAAAATCTGCTCATTCAGGGGATGGGTGTCATCAATACCCATTTTTGCCAGGGCGGTTCTGGTGGTGATGGTGGGGGTGGACACCTTTGCAAAGCCCTGGGTCTGCAACAGACCGTCAAGGTCCCGGGCCAGCTGAAAGGCCCGGGCTGGCCGGCGGCAGGTCAGGCGGTCTGCCAGTTCAGTATGCAGGGCCTTTACCTGATTTTTTTCAATGGCCTGGAAAGCCTTGTTTCTCTGGGCAGGGGTGTGAAACCCTTGCGCCAGATCACCGGCATCAAGGCCCAAAGCTTTCAACCGCGCGGCCTGGGTATCTGTCCAGTATATCTTTGTCATCTTTTTTTCCGGATCGGTTCACAAAAAAGGGATGCAGCCATGACCGCCACCCCGATCTCCAGGGTATCGTGCACCAAATGCGGTCCCAGGATTGCTGCGGCTTCAGCAGATACCCCCAGAGGGACCCCCGGGGCTGCCACCCGCATGTCCGGAGACACCAGCGCACTGGTGATGATGTCCGGTGCCGGTGTGGCTTCCAGTATGAAACGGTTACGGGTCAGGGCAGCTTCCAGATCCGCTTCAATAGTGATATCAGTATTCCGGTACCGGGTTGACAGGGTACGTTTCAACTGCACTGCGGTCTGCCGGTCTGTGTCCAGCAGGGCCGTCCGGGCGCCTTTAGAGGCCAGCAGGCCTGCCCCGGCTGCCCCTACCGGGCCGCATCCTACCACCAGGACATCCCGGTCCCGGATACCCCCGGCCATCAGATCCAGGGCTGCGGCAAACCCCCTGCCCGTGGCATCGGCATTGTCCGTCCCCTGCCGGGTACGCAGGTCAATGGCCACAAACCTGTGGTCATCCGCCATCATGACCGCATCATACCCGGATGCAAAGGCCTGGGCCACACCGGATACATCGGTCCGGTCCGCCACCTTTGCGCCGTATCCCAGAAAGGTCAGAATGGCGGCCACAGTGTCGCTGAACCGGCTGATAATCCCCAGGCCGGCAGTCACCGGCACCACACAGATCTGTCTGCCCTGCAGCCGGCCTTTGCACTTTCCCTCATCCAGGTTGCAGGCATGACATGCGATACCCAAAAGGGACCGGCCGGTTTTTTTTTCCAGTTCCCGGCTGTAAGCTGCCAGGTTTGAGGTGATGTGACAGATATCATCTGGCTGCAGCCGGGTCATGATCCTGATGCCTCTGTTCTGGATTTTTCATTGCTGACAGACCCTGTTCCTCCATGGCTTCTGGAAGATTCCCTGCACTTTTTACGGGTCTGCGCAGATTGTTATGGATCTGTTTGTAACAGGTGTTGCGTGCGGCAGCCAGATCTTTGTGGTTATGTGCACAAAATATCAGGGTGGCCACCCAGCAGGTTCGCCCGGATTCATAATTGGTCAGGGCCTCGTGGCAGCCGAAAAATCCGGGTTCCCTTTTCAAGGGACCGGGCCGGCCCATGATATGTTCACCCAGAAACCGGATACCCTCGGGTCCGGCCTGGATATGTTCCACCACCACCCAGCGGACAGGGTGGTGCCCGGAGGGAAATTTTCGATCCGGAAGCTGTCCGGAGACCATTTCCGGATCTTGCCCGGGAGCCAGTTTATCTTTTGCAGCTGAATGGTCCAGTGCCTGCCCGGGGTAAGGCAAATGGTCTGCAGGATTTTTCCCCTTTTTCTTACAGGCGGCATGGCCCGGGACAAACTGTTCCGCCAGCAGCTGCACCATGTTGATTCCGGCAGCCCAGTACACTGCCATGGGGGTCTGGCTGGGGAACCTGGCATCGATCTCCAGCAGCTTGAGATCACCTTCATGGAGGATCACCTCCACATCCATGATGCCTTTCAGACCAATTGCTTCAGCCAGGGCCAGGGCCATTTCTTCCAGATGTGCGGCCTGTTCAGGGGACAGGCAGGTAGGGGCGGACACCCGTTTGCAGTCATAGCCCTTATCCATGTGCAGATCAGTGACACACAGGGGCACATGCTGTCTTGGCAGGCCCACCACTTCGATGGAAAACTGGGGACCTTCCAGATACTGCTGTGCCACCATGGTATCCGGTATCTTACCGCCGGGAAAGTCTGCATGCAAGGCTGTCTCATCGCGGTACAATCCCACCCCCCGGCTTCCGCTTTCCTGATCCGGTTTCACCACCACGGGAAATCCGCATCCGGGCCAGGCTCTGGGGGACGGAAATTTCATTTTTTCAAACAGGGCATTCGACCGGAGTTTGGAACAGGTCAGGGCATAGGCATCTGTGTCAAAGGCCAGGGGGATCTGCTTCCATCGTGCCCATTTTTCCACCAGCAGCAGCACCTCTTTGTCCTCAATGGCCGGAATAATCAGGTCAGGTTCAGGACAGCCTTCCGGCACAAAGCACATACCAGTGAATTCAAACAAGACAAACCGGTCACATATGCCGGCCGCCGGCACATCCTCTGATTTGTCTATGACCATGGTGTGGTATCCGGCTTTTTGGGCCAGATACACAATCTCCAGTCCCTGGAGCCGGCCCCCGGCAACGGCTACGCGCATGGCACCGTTTTCCTGTCGGGTGTGTGGCAGAAAAAGCCTGTCCGCCGGTGCAGTGCCTGCCGGTTTGCCACCCAGGCCTGATAATCTTCAGCCGCAGCCGGCACCAGGCCGCACCTGTGAAGCACCGGCACCACCTTTGCCAGGCTCCGGCCGGCTTCGGCAATATCAAGGACGGGATTGGCCACCCCGGCCAGACCGGCCAGAGGAGGCACAATAGAAGTCACCACATTGGCGCCGGCATCAAGGCGCTCTGCCAGCCCGGCCAGGCCGTCCACATCCAGTGAGGCCGGGATAAGCACATCCGGCATTACCAGGCGCATCACAGCGATGGTCACCAGTTCGTTTCCCCTGTCAGCCGATGCGGTAAAGGCCAGGGGAATACCGGGCTGGGGCACAAACCGCATGACCCTGGCCTGATCCACGGCAAACCGTCTCATGAAATCAATGGAATCCGCCAGGTCTGCTGCGGTTTCTCCCACCCCGGTCAGGATGCCTTCTTCCACCAGCAGGCCCAGGTCCCGGGCCCGGTATTTTCCAGACAGGCGATGCTGGTAATCCTGCCCCGGCCGCAGGCTGTCATATAGTTTTTCATTATGGGTTTCCTGGTAACAGGCATACCAGATGACCCCGGCCCGGGCCAGATCTGCAAGCACGTCATTGGCAAGGGTGCCGGGAGAGATCATCACCGGCAGATGGGTATGCTGCCCCACCGACCGGATCATCTCCACCCACTCCCGGATTTGAGATTGTGTCCCGCCGACAATATCCGGATCCTCCCCCATGGTCAGGTCAATCAGGTGGACCCCGGCTCCTGCCATCTCCATGGCTGCGGACAGAATCTCTTCTTTGGTTTTGCGGTACCGTTCCAGGGCGGTGTTGGCACGGCGGTACCGGCAGAAACGGCAGTTGTTGCGGCAATGGGTGGAAAAATACAGAAATCCGTAGAAATACACCTGGCTGCCAAAACAGCGCTCCCGCACCGACCGGGCCGCGGCAAACAGCCGGGCCGTGTCTTCGAGATCCCGCCGTCCCAGCATCCAGGCGATATCCGGTTTTTCCAGGGTCATTCCCTGTTCCATATCCGCCAGAAGGGCGGTGAGTCTATGGGTGTGCGCAGACATCAGGCACCCGGTTTCCGGGTCGAATCTTCCAGCATGGAGCCGTGATGCCGTTTGAACCTGGTGGCGGCATATTTTTCCAGTTTCCATGCCGGCACATTGCACACCGGGCAGACCGTGACCGCCCATTTGTTTCTGAGCCACCGGCCGGCCCGGCTGTTCAATGAGTTGCGGATCACGAACACCTTGCTGCAGTGGGTGGTGAGGGTTGCCGTATCATTGGTCACCTCTATGGTGCGGATGCCGTGGAGCTGTCCTGTGCGGGACGGCCACAGCTTGATCCTGGCGATCAGGTTGAACAGCCGGACCTGTTTCCGGTAAAACCGTTTTTTTGCAGGTCCGGCCTGTTTGCTTTGCGCTGTTATTGCCATATCAGGGTTCCACATTGTGTTCTTACCCAAAAGTCATCCCATAGAGCGGCGGATCAGTCAGGGACACCGGCGCGCAAAGGCAGTGCACCGAGCCTGGATTTGGCGGAGAGTCCGGGAGTCGCACCCGGCTGCATGGATTTAGAGTCCATGTGATCCCGTCCGATCCACCCTCCGCTGCCGCTCACATCATCTTTTTATTCTTTTCATTTCCGGGTCATATAACGGTGTCAGGGAAACAGCTGCCGGAAAGATTTTTCCGGCAATATTGATCTCCCAGCTGCCGTTTTTCACATAGGCTTCATCCACAGGCCCATCCGCCTCGATCATGAACAGCCCCACTGCCCCGCCCAGGGTGTACCCGTAGGAACCGGACCGCACATACCCGGCCGGTTTTTTGTTCCGGAAGATGACCTCGCCATGGAACAGCAGGGGCTCCGGATCCCTGACCAGAATCTGGGCCAGGCGCCGCTGCAGGGGGCCTGCCGATTTTCTGGCGATGCAGGCCTTTTTTCCGATAAAGTCTCCCGGCTTGTCCAGCCGGACCGTGAAGCCAAGGCCTGCTTCATATGGATCATCCGTGTTGTCCATGTCATGGCCGTAATCCCGGTATCCTTTTTCCAGACGCAGACTGCCCAGGGCCTTCAATCCGGCATGGGTCAAATCAACCGCCTTTCCCGCCTCCACCAGGGTGTCATACACATGCAGGGCCTGTTCCGTGGGGATATACAGCTCATATCCCAGTTCACCCACATAGGTGATGCGCACACACAGGACCCGGCCAAACCCGATGGCGATCTTTCGGGCATGCCGGAAGGGAAACAGATCATTGGACAGGTCGGTGTCGGTGACCGACTGCAGCAGTTCCCGTGACTTTGGTCCCTGAATATTCACCTGGGCATAGGCGGAAGTCATGTCCGTCACAAATGCATGGGCCGTGTCCGGGATATGTCTTTGTATCCAGGCCAGTGCATGGCGGTGGATGGTATCGGTCACCACCACGAAAAACCGGTCCGATGCCAGCTTGGTAACGGTCAGATCCGCCACCAGCCGGCCGTCTGTGTTCAAACAGGTGGTATAGGTGATCCGGCCGGCAGGGCCGTCCACCTCATTGGCGCAGATATAATCAAGCACCTTGCCGCTGTCTTTTCCCTGGACCAGGAATTTGGGCATGAACGACATGTCCATGAGCACCACGTTTTCCCGGGCAGCCCTGTGCTCCGCCTCCCAGAACCCGAACCAGGGTTCCCGGCCCCAGGCATGTTTTTCTATGACCGCCTGCTGCGGTGTCGGGGCAAACCAGTCCGCCCCTTCCCAGCCGCTGACATCCCTGAAATATGCGCCCCTTGCCTTCAGCCGGTCATAAACAGCCGATGTCTTGGCCCCCCGGGCGGTCTTCATGGACTGAAAGGGATAATGACACTGGTACACCATGCCAAGGGATTCCACGGTCCGGTGCCGCCGGTATTCCGGGTTGTTCTGAAAGGTGTGCAGCCGGGCCATGTTGAAACCGGTGATATCCACCTGGGGATTTCCAGTCATGATCCACCGGGCCATCATCTGTCCCAGACCCGGCCCCATGATGATCCCCACTGAATTGAGTCCTGCGGTCACAAAATAGTTTTTCAGTTCCGGGGCTTCGCCGATGATGGCCTGGAGATCCGGGGTAAAGCTTTCCGGGCCGCAGAAAAATTTTTTCACCCCCAGCTCCATGGTCACCGGTACCCGGGACATGGCTTTTTCCAGGAACGGTCCCATGCGGTCCCAGTCCGGTTCGATCTCCCCGAAAGTGAAATTTTCCGGCACCCGGCCGATCTTCCAGGGGGCGCACTTGGGCTCGAACAGCCCGATCATCAGTCCCCCGACTTCTTCTCTGTAATACCCGTAATGGGAGGGGTCTTCCAGCACCGGCATGTTTTGGGGAATATTGTCCAGCTCTTCGGTGATCAGATAATAATGCTCCGCCGCCTGGTTGGGAATGTTGATACCGTCCACTGCCCCCAGCTGCCTTGCCCACATGCCGGCACAGTTGACCACCGCATCGGCCTGAATGCTGCCAAAAGCCGTCTTCACGCCGGCCACAGCCCCGTTCTTTTTAATCAGACCGGTCACCGCCACCTTTTCCATGATGGTCACCCCGAAATTTCTGGCCCCCCTGGCCAGGGCCATGGTGGCGTCCACCGGGTTGACCCGGCCGTCTTCCTTCACATAAAATCCGGCTGAAAGATCATCCACCCGGGCCAGGGGAAACAGGTTTTTGATCTCTTTGGGAGATATTTCATGCACATCCACCCCGCAGTAGCGGTTGAAGGCCGCCACCCGGCGGTATTCCTCCAGCCGGTCCCGGTTGGCGGCCGCCTCGATAAACCCCACAGGGGTGAACCCGGTGGACAATCCGGTTTCTTCCTCCAGCCGGGCATACAGGTCCCGGCCGTAAATCCGCATCTGTGTTGCGGTTTCAGACAAAGACCCGAAGGTCACCATCAATCCGGCCGCATGCCAGGTGGTGCCGCTGGTCAGTTCATCTTTCTCCAGGAGCACCACCTCTTTGCATCCCATCTGCCCTAAATGATAGGCAATGCTGCACCCGATAATCCCCCCGCCGATAATGACCACCCGGGCATGTTTGGGCAGATGTATCTGTCGTTCTTCCATAGGTACCTGTTTCCTTTTTCAGCGCTGTGTCTGCTGCTTTTGCGGGGAAATCCCCATCTGTTTTTCCGTCTTTGTCACAATGGCCCTTATCTTTTCCAGCACTTCTTCGGGCAGTGGTTCGGGTTCATGGTTCTCCAGGATATACCGCACCTTTTTCAAAGCCCGCTCATAGGCGGTGGCGGCCCCTGCCTTTTCCCAGGTACCCCGCACCCTGCGGTCGATCAAATCCGGTTTCGACTGTTGTCTCATATACTTGAATGTGTGGGGGTGCATGAGAAAGTCACCGCCCGATCCTATCTCCTTGATGGGATCGATGGCCAGTGTGTCATCATTCACGGGAATGCCCTGAATGGTATGTCTGATCATACGCACAAACTCACAGTCAAGCACCAGCTGGCCGAAATCAAAGGTGATGCCGCTTTCAAGCATCCCCGGACCGTAAATCATATTGGCACCTGCCAATGCGGGAATCAGTCCGGTGAGTGTCTTTTCATGGCCAGTCTGGACATCGGATATCTTGCTGTCGCCCTACCCGCCCGCAACATAGCTGGGAAGGGCATAATACCGGGCAAGACGCGCCACAGCCCCGGATATCACCGCACATTCCGGGGTGCCCACACTGGCGGATGCCAGTTTCAGGTCCATGGCCGTGGTGGAGCTGCCGTAAATCACCGGCGCCCCTCTCCGGGTCAGCTGGGCCAGGGTGATCCCGGACAGCACCTCGGCATTGTGGTTCACCAGGGTCCCGGCAAGGGTGACCGGGGCCGTGCCCCCGGCCATGGCCATGGACAGGATGTTGCACACCACATTGTTTTTTGCGGCCGTCATGATGATGTCGCAGCAGTCGGAGATCAGTTTCAAAGGACTTACCGGACAGGTGGTGAAGGACACAATGGGCCGCTTCTGAAAGGCTTTCACCCCGCCGGCAATGGCCTGGGCCATTTCAATGATCTTTTCCAGGAACCCGCCGTTGCCCGGCCCGAATGCGCAGTGCTTGGATGTATTGGTCAAATAGGCTTCTGCGTTGTGCAGGGGCACGGTGCGCTGGTCCACATCATGGGCCCCCAGGGCTTTTTCACAAAAATCGATCTCATCCAGATAATCGATGACCCTGGCCGAAGCGATCAGGTCCTGTTTTACGGGGGCCCTGTTTTCTCCGGTATAGGGGTCATTTACCATCACCCCCTCGCTGAAATTGGTAAAATGCACCCGGGTGCCTTCCAGGACAATGTCATGGGCAGGGTTGCGGCCGTAGAGCACCACCTTGGCAGGGGCCGACCGTATGGCATCCTCCACCACATGGGGGGGGATACGTACATTTTTTGTATCCCGGTCAACCACGGCCCCCCCGTTTTCAAAACGATCCAGGGCAGCAGCATCTTCCACAAACACCCCGGTTTCATTGAGCACCTCAAGGGTGCCGTAGTGAATCTCATCCAGTTCGTCACCGGTCAGGATATTGAGACTCAGCCCTGCGCTGCGCAGCCCTCCTGCGTGAAAATTGCGTTTCATCTTATTTCCACCTCGCCACCATGTTTCATCAATTATCCCCCATGCATACAGTCATGAAAAGGGGTGTCTGTCTGCGTTTCACAAAAAACCGCCCAAAGCACCTGCCGGGGCGATATTTGTACTTGACATCCCTACAAAACCTTTATAGGTTTGTCAATCAAAAATTGTTCAACAATTTAATGGATGGCACCAGAGACAAGACCAAACAGATAAGACCAATAATGTTCGCGTAAGTTACCGGCGGCACACCGCTTCCGGAAATTATAACCAACAGGAGATGAACAGGAGGTTTACCATGAAAAAATTGTCTTGGACCTTTGCAGCGATCTTATCCACCTGCTTTTTTTTTATTGCAGGGTCTTTTGCCGGGCAGTCCGTGCTCAAGGAAATCATGGCAGCAGGGACCATTGTGGTGTCCACTGATGCCAATTATGCTCCCCAGAGTTTTTTGAATGAAAAAGGTGAGTTGGAAGGGTTTGACATCAGTGTTGCCAAAGAGGTGGCCAAAAGACTGGGTGTGGATATCAAATTTGTCACCCCGGATTGGGACCTGATCACCGCCGGCAAATGGGGAAAACGGTGGGATATCTCCATCGGGTCCATGACCCCCACCAAAGAAAGGAAAAAAGCGCTGCTGTTCACCCTGCCCTATTACAGCTCTCCTGCCCAGTTTGCCGTGCACAAGGACAACACTTCCATCAAGACCCTGGCAGACCTGGCCGGTAAAAAAATCGGTGTTGCCAGTGAAACCACCAATGAAAGATATCTGCAGAAAGATCTGTCCATCGAAGATGTGGACATTGTGTTTCAGGACTGGGAAGCCGACCTGGTGACCTATCCCACCGATGCCAACCACATAGAAGACCTGACCCTTGGAGACGGCGCGCGGCTGGATGCCGTGTTCACCTCCCGGCAGACCCTTGCCGAAGCCATAAGTTCCGGCTGCAAAAACGGCTGCCCCATCAAAATGCTGGGAGATCCCCCCTATTACGAACCCTTGAGTTTTGCTCTGGATAAAAGCCGGGCCAACAGCCAGACCCTGGTGGACAAACTCAATGAAATCATTCTGTCCATGAATGCCGACGGCACCCTGGTGGCCCTGTCTGAAAAATTCTACCAGACCAACCTGATTCCAAAGCTCTGATGACCAGACACACAAGCAGTTTCTATGCAGATCATACCATGGTATCCGGCTGAAACTGCTTGTGTGTTTTTGTTTCTTTTTATCACAGACAAGGAAACCAAAAAATGAAGGCCGATACAAATATATCTGAAGGCAGCGGTATTCCTGCAGAGGCCAGAAAAATCCTTACCCGGATCAAGACAGACAGAACCGTCTACAAACGCAAACTGGTCATATCCTTTATCGTTCTGGCCATCGCCATGGTAACGGTGCTCATTGTTCTGAAGCTGGATTTCAAATTCATGAAAGACCAGCTGCCTTTTATCTTTGCCGGCATGGGGTACACCCTTTTTGTCTCATTCATGGCTATTTCTTTGGCCTGTTTTCTGGCCGTTGTCGGGGCCCTGGGGAGATTGTCCAAAAACCCGGTGTTCAACAGCATTGCCTCCACTTATGTGTCTCTTATCCGGGGAACGCCGCTCCTGGTACAGGTATACATGTGGTACCTGGCCCTGCCCCAGATCGGAAAGGCCCTGGAAGGATACGGGCTGACCGGTATCCAGGCATATTTTACCCTCCCGGCCCTGACCGCCGGCATCCTGGCCTTAGGGGTGTGTTACGGGGCCTACATGACCGAAACGGTGCGGGCCGGCATTCAGTCCATTGATCCGGGGCAGACCGAAGCTGCCAACGCCCTGGGCATGACCCGGACCCAGACCATGAAACGCATCATCTTTCCCCAGGCCCTGCGGGTCATCATCCCCCCGGTTTCCAATGAATTTATCGCCATGGTCAAAGACTCGTCCCTGGTGTCTCTCATGGGGGTGTGGGAGCTGAGCTACCGGGCCATTAAAATGGGCAGGCGGCATTTTCAATCCCTGGAAATGCTCATCACCGTGGCCCTGATTTACTGGATGATGTGCATCATGCTCCAGTATTTCCAGGAAAAACTTGAAACCCATATGGCCCGGGGCGACAGGAGTATCAGATGATGGAAACAGATTCTCCCATGGTGAAAATATCCAATATCCACAAGGTGTTTCCCCCGGATATCCATGTTTTGTGCGGCATTGACCTGGCGGTGAAAAAAGGGGAAACCGTTGCCATTTTAGGGGCCTCCGGTTCCGGGAAAAGCACGCTGCTGCGGTGTATCAATTTTCTGGAAGAGCCCACTGCCGGCACAGTGGAAGTGGATGGTATCGTTATTGAAGCCGGGGAAAACGACAAACTGAGAACCACCCGCATCAGAGACATCCGCAAACGCACCGGCATGTGCTTTCAGGCATTCAACCTGTTTCCCCACATGACAGTGCTGGAAAACATCATTGAAGGCCCGGTCACAGTTCTGCACCAGAAAAAGGAGGCCGCCACAGCCTATGCCGAACAGCTGCTGCAGTGGATCGGGCTTTCGGAAAAACGCGATGAACACCCCTCCCGTCTGTCCGGGGGTCAGCAGCAGCGGGTGGCCATTGCCAGGAGCCTGGCCATGAAACCCAAAGTGATGCTGTTTGACGAGCCCACCTCCGCACTGGATCCCGAACTGGTTGGAGAAGTGGTGGAGGTCATGGAAAGGCTGGCAAAAGAAGGCATGACCATTATTGCCGTCACCCATGAACTGCATTTTGCCCGGGATGTGGCAGACCGGATTCTGATCATGGACAACGGCAACTGGGTGGAGCAGGGACCGCCGGAAAAGATTTTCAACAACCCGGAACAGGAGCGTACCCGGCAGTTTCTGGCCCATATTCTGTAAAGGGAGGCATGCATGGCCGTCAGTCTGGAAGACCAGGCCTACGATAAAATAAAGATTGCCATCAGCAAGGGGTATATCCAGAAAGGCAGCAAACTCAAGGAGGTCTCTCTGGCAAACAGTCTGGGCATGAGCCGGGCCACGGTAAAGGGTGCCGTCAAACGGCTGGTGTTTGAAGGTCTGGCAGATTTTTCCCCCAACAAGGGGGCATCAGTTGTGAACCCGTCTCTTGAAGAGATCAAAGCCTGTTTTCAGGTGCGGGCCCAGCTGGAAAAGATGGCGGTCTCCCTGGCGGTGCACCATCTGGAAACCCGTGATTTCCATACCCTTCACAAACTGATCCAAAAAGAAAAAGCCATGTTCAATGCCCGGGCGCTTGAGCGGTACTATGAGATCAATGATGCCATCCACCTGCTGATAGCAAAAAAGGCAGCCAACCCGGTTCTGACCCACTACATCAGGGAACTGATCCAGAAAACCACCATCTACCTGGTTTTGTTCGACCCGTTTTATCAGCTGCTGGAGGCCAGCAACACCTCTCCGGACGAGCATGAAACCATTGTGTTCTGTCTGGAAAAAAAAGACAGTACCGGAGCCGAACAGGCCATGGAAAACCATCTGACAAGTACAGTGAGCGGCATATATGTAAACAGAACAACACCGGATGATTATTTAACTGTCTGATCTGATACTGATACCCCTTGTATACCCTGATGCAAAGGAAAACACCATATGCTTGATCTCAAACCCAGAACCCGGGTCATGACCAGAGAACAGAGCGAAAAAATCCACCATGATGCCCTTTTAATTCTCCGCCGGACCGGTATAAAGGTGGATGATCCCGGGGCAAGACAGGTGTTTGAAAACGCCCTGGGAGAATCTGCACATGCCCCTGTGTTCCATATCCCGGAAGACATTGTCCAAAGGGCAATCGACACAGCCCCCTCAGGCATCCCCGTATTTGACCGCACGGGCCGGCCCTGTTTTTGTCTGAGCGGTGATGGAGACCAGGATGCGGTGTTCGGCATCGGTGTTACCAATCTGCAGTATCACGACCCGGTTACAGACAGAATCCAGCCGTTTCTGCGGTGCCACATGGGCCTTGCAGCAGGCCTGGGCCATTCCTTGAAAAATTTTGATTTTATTTCAACCCCGGGGGTGATCCAGGACCTGCCCCCGGAAACAGCCGACACTATAGGGGTTTTGGAAATGCTGGCCCATACCACAAAACCCCTGGTGATGCTCATATCAAACCCGGACTGCTTTGCAACTGCCCTGGACCTGTGTGAACATCTCACCAGGGATCTGTCTGATCATCCCTTTGTGATCCCTTATGTGAATCCCATCACCCCGCTGGTGCTGAACGCGGATACCACCCAAAAAATGGATCTGTCCATTCAAAAAGGGCTGCCGTTTATCTTTTCCAATTACGGGATGTCCGGCGCCACCTGTCCCATCACCCCCGGGGGCACCCTGGCCCTGCTCACGGCGGAACTGCTGGCAGGACTGGTGTACAGCCAGCTGGTAAAACCAGGAACTCCCATTATCCTGGGCAGCCTGCCGGCCGCCTTTGACATGAAACATGCCGGCAGTTTTTATTCACCCGGTACCCTGGTGCTGAATCTGGCCTGTGCTGAAATGATGGCCTTTTACAAGATCCCCTACTGCGGCACATCCGGCAGCGGAAACGGCTGGGGCGCAGACCTGCTGGCCGCCACCACCCTGTGCATAAACCACCTGACCAGCTGTTCAGGCGCCGTGGGCATGGTTCCGTTTGTGGGGGGCAGCTTTGACTCCCTGGTCTTCTCCCCGGAACTGGTTGTGTATTCCGATGATCTCATTTGCCAGTCCAGGCAGTTTGCTGCCGGATTTTCCATAGCAGATGACCATATCGGGTTTTCCGACATTGAAACACGTGGCCCGGGGGGAAATTTTCTGTTGTCTTCCCTGACCGGCCGGCATTTCAGAAAATCCCAGTTTTCAAGTACGATCTGGCCTTTTCTATCCCTTGACAAATGGCAAAACAAGGGTGGCCCCAGCGCTGCCTGCCTGCTCCGCGACAAAACATGCGATCTGCTCACACACCTTACAGTTCCCGAGGACCATGATGATATCATGGCAAAAGGAGACGCCTTTCTTGCATCTGTCTGAAAACCATCTGATCCTTTACCGCGGTCACAGAACCTGCATGGTCTCCGGCTGCCGGAGATCATGAAAAAAAACATCTGGCTGTGGATTTTGATTTTGATATTTGTTCCGGTTAATGATATGTGGCTGTACTGGCAAATCAAAAAACCCCATATTGAGGAACAGACACAAAATGCTTGCAATCATCGGCGGCACTGGATTTTATCAGATCCAGGGACTTGAAATCAAAGAAGAGCAGACAGTTGACACCCCCTTCGGCAACCCGTCCGCACCCATTGTCAGGGCGGTGTTCAACGGCAGGGATCTGCAGTTCATTCCCCGCCACGGCTGCAGCCACGAATTTCTGCCCCATGAGATCAACTACCGGGCCAATATCTTTGCCTTGAAAAAACTGGGCGCCACCAGAATCATCAGTTTTTCCGCCACCGGCAGCCTGCAGGAGGACATCCATCCCGGTGATCTTGTCATACCGGATCAGTATTTTGACTGGACCCGGGGCCGGCGTCAGTCCAGCTTTTTCGGAGAAGGGCTTGCTGCCCACATATCAACGGCAGAGCCTGTCTGCGGCAGCCTGACCCGATGGATCGCAGACCATGCCAAAAAAATGGACCTGCCCCTGCACACCGGCAAAACCTATGCCTGCGTGGAAGGTCCCCGTCTGGGCACCAAAGCGGAAAGTAATTTTCTGCGCCTGGCCGGATGCGATCTGGTGGGCATGACCAATGTACCGGAAGCATTTCTGGCCAGAGAAGCCCGGATGTGCTATGCAGCCGTCTGCATCATCACCGATTATGACTGCTGGATGGATGATCCGTCTCACCATGCCAGTGTGGCATCAGTGCTGGAACGATACAGCGCAAGCATCCAGAAAGCACAGGATCTGCTGCGCACACTTATGGACGCCCCCCTGCCACAGACAGATCATGACTGCGGCACATCATTGAAAGAAGCACTGATCACAGCGGATGATGCAGTACCGGAAGGCAAAAAAGCAATTTTACAAATATTGCAGAAATAAAAGCTGTAAACAAAGCGCTTCTAAGGGCAGGCTTCAAACCGCAGGCTTCAATTCTGACCCGGCCGGAATTTGTCTTTTTTTTTGGCCTTTGCCCTGCGGTCGGGAAACACAAAAGGCGGTCTTCTATTTTTTTTGCGGATCCAGTTCAAGGATGTCTGGATATGTCTTATTTGAATCAACCGCAGGATCAATTTTTTTTTACCGGGAAAATCCATGGCCACAAGTCCCAGAAAAAGGGTCAGCAGCCCCTGACCGGGCACGAACAGCATCACAAAACCCAGAAAAACCAGCACCAGGCCTGCCAGATTTTTTGCCAGCCGGAACCGGGGACGCAGCAGTTTCGGGGCGGGTCCCGGTGTATCATAAACCATAAAATAGGTGCTCGGCAGCCAGCAGATCATTCTGGACACCGCCAGCAGGCCGAAAACAAATCCGGCAGCCGAAACAACCGTCACCAGAGCCAGAATTTCCTGATATTGTCCGGCCATGTCTAAAATCATGCTCATCTGCAGATATATTCCCCTGATCCCTTATGCACCTGTTTTAGGTAAAGGGTTACCACAGTGCTTCTGCCGGTGCCCAAATTTTTCCGGCCACAGGCATTTGTTTGCTAAAGATCCATCCATCAGTCCGGCAGGGCAAATAAACATACCGGTTTTTCTGATTCCTGCCCTCTGGATCAGTCAATTGCGAAAACCGGCATTTCGGCCATGGCAGTATAATCGGTAAGATCACACCGGAGGGGGGTGATGGAAATATAATTTTGGGCAATGGCATTGACATCAGTATCCGGGGCTCCGGATACCGGTTCCTGACTCCCGTACCAGTAATAACGCCGCTGCTTCGGATCTTTTCGTTTTTCAAAACAGCTGGACAGGTTGTCAAAGGCCTGGCAGGTTATTTTCACCCCTTTAATTTCAGAAAAAGCAATACCAGGGGCATTGATATTCAAAAATGTACCTGAAGGAAGGTTGTATTTTTGAATGGTTATGGCGGCATCAGATATGAACCAGGCCAGTTTTTCATAATCCATGACATTTCCGATCTTCATGGAAACCGCCAGGCTCCTGATGCCGTTCAACGCCCCTTCCCGGGCAGCGGCAACCGTGCCGGAATAATTGATGTCAATGCCGATATTGGTACCTGGATTGATGCCTGAAATCACCATATCCGGCGGGGTATCAACGCATTCTGACAACCCCAGTTTTACGCAGTCAGCCGGCGTACCGTCCATTGCATATATACTGCCTTTCCCCTTGCTGGGCATCTGCTGGAGCCGCATGGGGTGATGCAGGGTGATGCCATGGCTCACTGCGCTTTTTTCCCGGTCCGGCGCCACCAGCACAACATTGTGGCGTTGGTTCAGCACCTCATACAATACACGGATTCCTGTGGCCTGATACCCGTCATCATTGGTGAGAAAAATATTCATGTCTTATGGATTTCGGATCTTACGGTAATAAGCGTCTGCCTGGTAAACAGCTGCCAGGGGATTGTGCCCGGTAACCCGGTCCTTTACCGCCAGCACGGTAGTGGGAACCTGTGAAAATTGAAAAAACAAAGAATCATGCCCCACACACAAACCCAGCAGGATATTGAAATCCACCTGTTCTTTGTTCAGCAGTTTTGCCTGGAATACGGGATTACACATGGATTCATCAGTTCCCTTATATATCTTATCGGCATCACTGATGCCGATGATATCCTTGGAAGTCCTGCCGGCTTTACAGCACACAGAGACCACATCAAATCCATGGGCTTCAAAAACTTCTCCAACAGTTTTTGCCTCTGCTGAAAGCCCCAGGCAAAACGCCAGACCGATACGCTGATACCCCATTCTTCCTGCAAATTCGCAGGTTTCAACAATCCGGGTCTTGACAGGCTGCATCACATAGGGCTGCTGGTCCCGGTTGGCATAGCAGGCAGCCTCCTGCACTGATGCAGTATGGGCAAATTTCTGTATATCATCTGCCCCATAAACCTGGTTTGCCTCTTGTAGAAGGGATTTACAGGTGACAGTGGGACATCCTCTGCGCCCTTTTCCCTGTTCTGTATAACATATTTTTTCCCCTACCGGGCTGTCACATGCTGCACAGGCAGGAGGCGTACCCTTATTTTGATCCGCCATTGTTATTCTCCTGATTTTATATAAAAATAGGCAAAAAACTTACCACACAGCCTTCAATAATAAAAGTCTACCCATACAAAACACAGCACAATTATTTTTTCAAGGCATGCTTGCGCCAGATGAAAACACCCATAAAACTGGCACGCCCGGAGGGATTCGAACCCCCGACCTGTGGATTCGAAGTCCAATGCTCTATCCAGCTGAGCTACGGGCGCACAGGGTGATGAATTTGTAAAAAAATAACACGATCAAGCATTTTTCGCAATATGTGGAATTATAATAGAAAAAAAACGCATTTACACCGCTTTGCAGCGTATAAAATCCGGTGATTACGGCGCTTGTATTCACTGTGAGGAAGATATTGCCAAAAAACGGCTGGAAGCAGATCCCGGTTCCCTGACCTGTATCACCTGTGCCAGGGCTGCTGAAAAAAAATAAGCCGGACAGGTCATATATCCTGCCCGGCTTACAATTCGGCTTACAGCAAAAGATTACAGGTCAGAGGCGTGAAGCGGGGTCAGGTTTTCCACTGCCTGTCTGAATTTTTCTCTTTCTGCTTCAGGCATGGGGATCAGGCCCTTATCAGTAAGATACCCATCATCACCCCAGGCTTTTTCACTGGTGAACTCAGCCAGAAATTCCTTGATACCCGGGATACTGCCCACATGGGCTTTTTTCACATAGAAAAACAGGGGCCTGGATACCGGGTAGCTGCCGTCTGCAATGGCCTCAAATTCCGGGGCAACACCGTCAATGAGTGCACCCTGGAGTTTATCCGCGTTCTGGTCCAGAAAAGAGAACCCGAAAATCCCCAGTACATCCTTGTTGGCATCCAGTTTCTGGACAATCAGGTTGTCGTTTTCACCGGCTTCAATATACGCACCGTCTTCACGGATGGTATGGCAAAGGGCTTTGTATACTTTTTTGTCTTTTTTCTTCAAATCTTTGATCCATGTAAATTTTTTGGCACCGCCTTCCATGGCCAGTTCCACAAACGCATCCCTGGTACCGGAGGTGGGGGGAGGGCCCAGAACCTCAATTTTTATATCCGGCAGTGAGGGGTTCACATCTTTCCAGGTTTTGTTGGGGTTGGGGACGGTACTGCCGGCGACATTTCCAGAGGGGACATCTTTGGCAAGTGCCAGAAAAATGTCTGTGCGGCTCAGCTTGAACAGCGGGGCTTCTTTGGAATTGGCAAGCACGATGCCGTCATAGCCGATTTTCACCTCAACGATTTCTTTGACACCGTTGGCAACCGCTTTTTCAAACTCAGATTTTTTAATACGCCGGGAAGAATTGGTGATATCAGGATATTCCACCCCCACACCTGCACCAAACAGTTTGTGTCCCCCGCCGGAGCCGGTGGATTCGATGGTGGGGGTTTTAAACCCGGTGGATTTGCCAAAATTTTCCGCCACAACGGTTGCAAACGGATACACAGTGGAGGACCCGACAATGGAAATATAATCCCTTGAAGCCGCCCAACCATTACCAAGACCCAATGTGAAAACCAGGGCCAGACTTGCAATCAACACTTTTTTCATTTCTTTCTCCTTACAAGTTTTCATTAAAAATAAGATTAAAAAATACTTACCATCTTCGTTCAAATTTTTTCCGCAGAAAAACCGCCACCGCATTCATGGTCACCAAAAAGGCAAGAAGCACCATGATAGCGGCAGAGGTCCGCTCCAGAAAAGCACGCTCAGGACTGTCTGCCCACAAAAAAATCTGTACCGGGAGCACAGTGGAAGGATCGGTAAATCCGCCTGGTATGTCCACGATAAATGCCACCATACCGATCATCAGCAGCGGGGCTGTTTCCCCAAGGGCCTGGGCCATGCCGATAATGGTGCCGGTGAGCATGCCGGGCAGCGCCAGCGGCAGCACGTGGTGAACCACCATCTGGGTTTTGGAAGCACCTACACCCAGCGCTGCCTCTCTGATGGAAGGAGGAACCGATTTCAAGGCAGCACGGCTGGCAATGATGATGGTGGGCAGGGTCATCAGTGTCAGCACAAATCCGCCCACCAGGGGAACCGATCTTGGCAGTCCAAAAAAATTCAGAAAAACCGCAAGACCCAGCAGACCGTAAACAATGGAAGGCACCGCTGCCAGGTTATTGATATTCACCTCAATAATGTCGGTCCACCGGTTTTTCGGGGCAAACTCCTCCAGGTAAACCGCTGTGGCTACACCCACGGGAAAAGACAATAACAAAGTGACGATCAACGTATAAAAAGAGCCGGTAACCGCACCCAGGATCCCTGCCAGTTCAGGCTCACGGGAATCGCCCGCAGTAAAAAAAGTGGTATTGAACCGTTTTTTGAGCCGGTTCTGTTCCTGGAGCCTGTCAATCCAGGATAACTGCACATCTTTGATCCTGCGTTCAGTTTCAGGCACATTCCGGGGTATATGACCTTTGATCAGCATGTCCACATCATCATCAGCCGGCACCCAAAGCAAGATAACCGAGCCTATCAATTGCTGGTTTTTGCGTACAAAATCCTGCAGCTGGTAGGCAGCACCGGTACTGACCATGCCATATAGCTTTCGCTTGTGGCTCCGGGTTTTCACCTCAGGAAACATGGCCCTGAGAGAATTTTTCACCATTGCATGATAGTTGGCATCGTTCAGGGCCTGGGCATCGATGGTGTCAGGGTCCAGATAAATATCCAGCTGGACAAAGGTCTGCTGAAAAGCGGTATACCCGTTGGCGATGATGCTGATGAAAAGAATAGACAAAAAAACCATGGAAAGAAAAATGGCGCACAGACCATACAGCCGGAACCGCTTTTCAGCCTTATAGCGCCTGGCAAGCCCTTTGGTGACAATATCCATTGTCCGCACTGAGGCGGTTTTTTTATTTTCAGCCACAGGTGTTTTTGCCGTATGGATGGTATCGGGATGATTATTCATATTGCTCCCTGTATTTACGCACCACCACCAGGGCGATGACATTCAGAATCAGTGTGATGACAAACAGCATCAGGCCCAGGGCGAAGGCAGCCAGGGTCTTGGGGCTGTCAAATTCCTGGTCCCCCACCAGGAGGGTCACAATCTGGACCGTCACAGTGGTTACGGTTTTCAAAGGATTTACCGTCATATTGGCAGCCAGCCCTGCTGCCATCACCACAATCATGGTCTCGCCAATGGCCCGGGAAACCGCCAGCAGCACACCACCGACAATACCGGGCAGTGCTGCAGGCAGCACCACCAGACGCACTGTTTCACTGTGGGTGGACCCAAGGCCCAGGGCGCCGTCCCGCAGAGACTGGGGCACGGCATTGATCACATCGTCGGAAAGGGAAGACACAAAAGGAATGATCATGATGCCCATGACCAGCCCTGCGGCCAGAGCGCTTTCCGAGGACACATCCAGGCCGAAGGACACCCCGGCACTGCGGATCAGCGGGGCAACGACCAGGGCGGCAAAAAATCCGTACACCACCGTGGGAATCCCGGCCAGAATCTCCAGCAGCGGCTTGGCAACAGCCCTGAATCTTTTGTCGGCATACTCCGACAGGTAAATGGCGGACATCAGGCCGACGGGAACCGCAACACACATGGCAATGGCTGATATGAGCAGTGTTCCCATAAACACGGGAATGGCGCCGAATGCGCCGGAAGATCCCACCTGGTCTGCGCGGATGGCCATCTGGGGACTCCAGTCCAGACCGAAAACAAACTCATGAAAAGGAACAATCTTGAAAAACCGGATGGCTTCATAGAGGACAGACAATACAATGCCGATGGTGGTGAATATGGCAATGGTGGAGCAGGCTATAAGCAGATATTTGACTGTGTTTTCCACATGGTTCCTGGCCCGCAGCTTTGGAGAAATAATTTTCTGCACCCACAAAATTCCGACAATGGCAAAGGTGGTGACTATCACTGCCAGAGCTGCATGGCTTATGGTTTTAAGCCGTGTGTAATGGGCAGCTGCCGCCTGGATGGCAGGGCTGATTTCTTCGGGAACAATATGGCCGAAAACAAGGTTGCGGATATCATTTATCACAAGGCCCAGGCGGTCTGCCGGCAGATTCTGCATATCAGGCGGCAGACCGCCGATCACCAGGTGGGTGATAACATGGGATTCAAATATCCGCCAGAAACAAAAAACAGCCAGGGCTGGAAGGGCGCACCAGAGTGCGGCCAGGGATCCATAATAGGTGGGTCTGGAATGCAGAATGTGCCGGCCTCTGCCGCTGGCATCAGCAACGGCAAATGCCCGCCTTCGGCCCAGAAAATATCCACCGGCAGTGAGCATCAGCAAAACCAGAAGCAAATTGTAAGAAGACATGGATAACCTTACTATTAAAAGATTGTTCACTAAACTGGCTGTGAAAATACAGATCTTTTATAAGGTTTTGTTTAACAAATGATGAGCAAACCATTAGAAAATGGTTAGAACCCGGTTGTTGGATAGATAACTGTCTTGAATAACAACAAAGAATTGGTGGGAAAAGAAATTTTTTCTGGTAAAAAACTTTACTGAACGTGGACGGTCAGGAGTTTGCGGAAATCTTTTCTTCCAGTTGTTTGATCAACACCCCAAAGGGATCAGAATCCAGTATCCGGGCAAACTGGGACCGGTAGTTTGCCACCAGGCTTACGCCTTCAACTACCATATCATACACCCGCCACTGGCCGTCAGCTGCCGCATACATTCTGTAATCAATGGGGATTTCAATGTCATCGCCCACCACAATGGTGTTGATCTGCGCTTTTTTATCTCTGATCTGTTCTTTGACATAGCGCACCTTTTCATCATCATATGCTTCGATTTTTGCCACATAGGTATCTTCCAGCAGCCGGGAAAACAACCGAACAAAGGTCTGCCGCTCTGCAGACGTTATGTCCCGCCAGTGACGGGCAAGGCTGAGCTGGGACATTTTTTCAAAATCAAACCGCTCATAGATCACTTCCCTTAATGCCGCTCTTCTGTGGGCTGCATTGGCCTCTCCTTGGAGGGTGTCATCTTTCAAAATTTGTATAATGCTGTCAATGGAGGCTTTGAGCTGATCCCGGGCCGGAGAGGCTGCCACATTTCCCACAATAAAAAACAATACAAAAATTGTCACTAAAAAGGGTCTGGCAATCACATGGCGCATATCAGGTCTCTTTCATATTTTTTTCTGTTATGGCTTCATAAGCCTGGTGAACATTTTCATGGATGGTAAACACATTGTCCAGTTTGGTTAAAGAAAGGGCATTGTATACAGTGTCTCCAAGGCCGGCCAGAATAAATTGCCGGTTCTGCTTTCTGCTCCACTGCAGCCCTTCCACCAACGTTGCGATGCCGGAACTGTCCATGAAGGAGACCTTTGTCATGTCCACAACAACAGCATTGACATTTTTTTTAAAAAGTCTGGTCAGTATGTCTCTCAGGCTGGGAGAGGTATACATGTCCACGTCCCCCTGCACCTGGACCAGGGCAGTATTTTTCTTTTCCGTTGTTTTTATGTCAAACTGCATTGCCCATCTTCATATGTGTCAGGATAGTTGTTATTTATCAAAGAGATATTTATTGACCAATTCCTCAATACTGATGGCAGATTCCGTGTCCATGATCACATCATTGTCTGAAAGGTACTCTTCAGACCAGCCTGGTGCCAGTTTAATGAACTTGTCGCCGATTATGCCTTTGGTCCGGACCGAAGCGATGGTATCATCTGAAATTTTGGTGCTGTTTTTTATCTCCATCAAAACCCGGGCCTCGTTTTCTTCCAGGTGGATCTGTTTGACTTTGCCCACCGGCACCCCTGCAATTTCCACGGAGGCCCCCGGTTCAAGGCCTTCTACCGACCTGAAACTGGCTTCAATGGTATAGGTGTCAGGCCCGAACCATGCAACCCCGCCCAGGTTAACGGAAAGATATACCAGACAGCCCATCCCCAGAACCATGAACAACCCCACCGAGATTTCAGTTTTTCTGCCGTACATGAATAATATTACATCCTATAGCAATAAAGATGTCAAGATATAATCCACCACCAGGATGGACAGGGATGTCACTACCACAGACCGGGTGGTTGCCTGGCTCACCCCTTCAGTGGTGGACTGGGCACTGAATCCCATAAAACAAGCGACCCAGGAAATGAGCAGACCAAAGCACAAAGATTTGATTACCCCGCCATAGATATCGGCAAAAGTGACGGCGGTGATCATTTTACCGAAATATACCCCATGATTGATCCCAAGCAGCTGTACCCCCACCAGGTATCCGCCCAGGATGCCCACCACATCAAAAAAAGCGGTCAACAGCGGCAAAGAAATGATACCGGCCAGAATCTTCGGGCTTATCACATATTTGACAGGCTCAATAGCCATCATTTCCAGGGCCGGAAACTGATCGGTTAGTTTCATGATACCGATTTCTGCAGCTATGGCAGATCCGGCTCTTCCGGTCACCATAAGGGCACACAACACAGGTCCCAGCTCCCGGATAATGGAAAGCGCCACAGCAGATCCTAAAAGGGCCTGGGCCCCGAACTGGGTCAGGGTATGGTAGCCCTGCAGCGCCAGCACCATGCCTGTAAACAGGGCGGTGACAAATACGATCAAAAATGACTTTGATCCAATAAATTGAATTTCCTTGAGTAAACGGGACATCCGAAACGGCCTTTGAAAGGCCTGAAAAACCGCAAGAAACAAAAACACGCCGCTTCTGCCCATAACCTGTACCCAGGACAGTGTGGACCTGCCGATGAAAGCAACCATATCAAGATTCACAGCATTTTTCCTGTTGTGTTATCATTATCGGTCAACAGCGCGTCAATATAACTGTCATCAGTGCGGGTAAAGGAGATGGGGCCTTCAGGAGACCCTGCAATAAACTGCACCACCCGCTCATCCATACTGTTCTGAATCTGTGCCACGGTTCCCTGGGCAATGATGTCTCCGTAATAGAGAATAATAATTTTGTCGGCAATCTTGAAACTGGATGCAATATCATGGGACACCACCACAGAAGTAATGCCCAGTTTGGTGTTCAGATCCTTGATCAATTTTCCGATCACACCTGTGGAAATGGGATCCAGACCGGAGGTGGGCTCATCATAAAAAATCACCTTGGGATCCATGACAATGGCCCTGGCCAGGCCCACCCGTTTCATCATCCCCCCGGACAGCTGGGAGGGCATCAGGTGTTCGGTTCCCCGCAGTCCCACCATTTCAAGCTTCATGGTGACAATATTTTTAATGACATTGTCTGCAATTTTGGTATGTTCGCGCAGGGGAAATGCAATATTTTCAAAAATGGTCAGATAATTGAACAGGGCAGATCCCTGAAAGAGCATGCCCATTTTTTTTCTTTTTTCATACAAGGCTTTTTTATTGGCACGGGTCAGGTCCATGCCGTCAAAAAAAACTGAACCGCTGTCAGGTTTTTCCAGACCTGTGACCTGGCGAAGAAGCGTGCTTTTACCGGATCCGCTTCCCCCGAGGATAACAGTCACTTTGTGTTTTTCAAGCCGGCAGCTCACTTTATTGCAGGCCACGATCCGGCCATAGGTTTTAACAAGATTTTCGACGCGTATCATAGGACATAAATAGCGTACCGGTTTTGGGGTGTCAACGATAATCCTCCGGCACAGACAGCTCTGTTCCTGCCGGGATGAGATTGACAAATAAGACCAGGATGGATATACATCTTCGTAGTACAAGAAAAAATAAACTGGCCTGCTCAGGTTCGCAGGTCATCCTGAGAACTGGACCGCCTATGACAGACACCCTGACCACAAAACCGGAACACCTTATCCTGAGTATTCCATCTCACCCCAGATATCTGCAGCTGGTAAGGGGGGTGTTCAAAAAAGTCGGTGCCATTATGAATCTGCCCGCAACCGAGGCAGAAAACATCATTCTGGCGGTTGACGAAGCCTGTGCCAATGTTATCAAACACAGTTACAGGAACCTGCCCCCGGGGAAAATAAATCTGTATCTGGAAATTCTTCCTGCAAAACTGCAGGTAACCATTGAAGACTTTGGCTGCAAAAGTGATCCTGCCAGAATGCATCCCAGGGATATCGATGATATCAAACCAGGCGGACTCGGCTTACACATCATTGATTGTGTAATGGATTCCGTGCATTTTGACTGCACTTCCACAACCCGGAACCAGCTGCAACTGGTCAAGCGGTTTGGCCATAATAAAAACCCATGATCCGCTTTTATTCCGGATCATGGATCAGATTATATTGACAGGCTATGCACTTTTTCTTTTTTGCCCAAGAACATTTTCAATCACTGCCCGGGAAAACGGAAGGGAAATGTTTTTTGTTTTGGCGGCATCAGGCTTCTGGCTGGGTTTGTGGCTGGATCCGCTGAAAGAAGTGATGGTTTTATCGCTGAACTGAATCTGGTAGTTTGGACGAATACCTTTTCCTGTGGTGCCCAGACACACGGCACAACCCTGGTCGGTTCCCATGTTCTGGAATACTTTTTCCAAAAATGGCGTGGCAAGCTGGGCCAGCCGCTCCTCATCCCAGACAATGCCGGGTTTACCCGCTTTTCTGGAAGCTGCGGCCTTGGGTTTCAATTTGCGGATAAGTGTGGACAGATTCTTGAGTTTGAGCCCCAGATTCTTGACAGACCGCTTCTGGATCTCCCCTTCTGCCTGGGGTTTGAGGATATCCAGCCGTTCATGCACCTTTTCATATCCTTCTTTGGATTCTTCCAAAGCTTTTTTGTCAATCAGGGCATAAACATTTCTGCACATGCGGTTTATTTCCTGTCTGGATTCCCGGAATTTATCAGGCTCCATTCCTTTTTCTCCTTGTCAAAATATTTGGATCATGCCCGGTCATCCTGTACAGACCAGGCCAATTTTTTTATCATACACTGATTTTGCTCCAAATTCAAGGAGTTGAGAAAAAACCCCAAACAGGAAATAATTTCAGGCAAATCCAGCCAAAAGACCCAGGACCTGGTCGATATCATCGGGGGTATGGCAGGCATTGATCTGGAACCGGATGGTTTCATCTCCTTTGGGCACCACCGGAAATGTCAGCCCCACCACCAGCACACCGTTTTCATACAGATATGTGACAAGGTCATGGGTTCTGGCGGTATCCCTGACCATCAGCGGCACCACCGGGTGAGGCCCTGCAATGGATTCCATGCCCAGTCTGTCCAGGCCCTGCCGGAACCGGGCTGTCTGTTCTTTGAGGTGTGCCAGAAGGTTTTTTCCCTGGCTGCTGTCACAGATATCGATTGCCTTGACAGCGGCTGCGCAGTCAGCCACACTCAGGGGATTGGTGTAAATATAGGTGTCTGCTTTCTGGCGCACCGCCTCCACAAGGATCTGGCTGCCGGCGATAAACCCGCCGTTCACACCGAATGCTTTGCCAAATGTCCCCACCACCACATCCGGCCAGGCATTGCAGAACTCCGGGGTTCCCCGGCCGGTATCCCCGAATGCGCCGATGCCGTGGGAATCATCCACCACGGTTATCACGCCGTCTTTGAACCTGTCTGCATAGCGTTTGCAGATACGGACAATCTCGTGTATGGGGGCATAATCCCCCCGCATGCTGAAGATGCCGTCAAACACCACCACCACCCGTTCCATGTCCGGGGCCACTGCATCCAGACAGCGTTTCAGATCTGCCATGTCATTGTGGGCAAAAATCCCCTTGTTGGCTTTGGGCACGTTGCTGATGCGCATGGCCCGGATGATGCTGTTGTGGTTCAGCTGATCCCCTATCCAATGGGTCTTTTTGCTGGAAATGGACAGGGCCAGTCCGCAATTGGCGGTATAGGCGGAATTGAAAATCTTTGCCCCGGGCTTGTTGACAAAACCTGCAATGCGCTCTTCCAGGCGCACATGGTGAACAAAGGTGCCGTCGATGAACCGGACAGCACCGGGGCCCACCCCGAAATTTCGGGTGGCCGCATCGGCCGTTTCGATCAGTTCCGGATGGTTGGACAAAGACAGATAGGCGTTGGAATTGAACCGCATGAATTCAAGGCTGCTGTCGGCCAGCCGGTACCTGGGTCCTTTTTCATCTTTGGGCGGTATATATGCTTCAATGATCCTTTCGGGTGATTTTGCCCTGCCCTCTGCCTTCAGGGATGACAGCTCCTGTTCCAGGCTGATATCCAGTTTGTCTGTACGCATTTT
>DATFKQ010000066.1:0-12672 GCA_035268565.1 Desulfotignum sp.
TTCTATACAGATATGTCAGCGGTAATGCGGATAATTTCTCCGGGCCGGTCAGGGCAGGCCACGGACAATACAGTATCTGAACCGTTCAGGCATCTGCCCGCTTCAGCCAGGGCATGTTCAGGCCGGTTGTTCTCTTCACTCAAATGGGCCAGAACCACATGCTTGAGATCCTTGTGGGCCAGCTGGGACAAAAGTATCCCGGCATCTGCATTGGACAGGTGTCCGGTGCGGGATTTGATGCGCTGTTTCAGATACCATGGATAGGAGCCGTTGATGAGCATATCCGGGTCATGGTTGGATTCAAGGTACAGCACACTGCAGTTGCGCAGATGGTCCTTCACAAGGCTGGTGGCAATGCCCAGATCCGTGGTAATGCCGAACTTGCAGCCTTGCCAGGTCAGGGTAAGACCGGCCGGGTCTGAGGCATCATGGGAAGTTGAAAAAGGATGCACCATCAATGCTGATGGATCAGGCACCTTATCATCTATGGCACTGTTGTTATTTTTGATCGTAAAACTTTGCCCGCAGCCAAAATACTGTACATCGGAAATCCTGCCGACAACCCCTGCACAGGCCTGGTACGTCGCCTTTGTCAGGTAAACCGGAATATTGAACCGACGGCTCAATACCCCGGCGCCTTGAATATGGTCCCTGTGTTCATGGGTGATGATAATGGCGGAAAGGCGCTCCGGAGTTTCCCCCACAGCCGCCATCCGCCGCTGAATTTCCACCCCCGATAATCCGGCATCCACAAGAATGGCAGTTTCCGGGGTGGAAACAAGCACTGCATTCCCCCTGCTGCCGGAAGCAAGGGGACAGATAGAAAAAGAGTTATTCTTTTTCATCCGCTTTTGCAGCTTTGTAGCTCAGCTTGATCTTTCCGTCCCGGGTAATATCCAGCACTTTTACGGAAATAACATCACCTTCTTTGACCACATCGGTCACTTTTTTCACCCGGTAGTCAGCCAGTTCGGAAATATGCACCAGGCCGTCAGTACCGGACTTGATGTTCACAAATGCACCGAAATCGGTAATTTTCACCACCTTGCCTTCGTATATGGCACCGATCTCCGGATCAAGGGCAATATCAGAAACCATTGCCAGTGCCCGTTCCGCATCTTCCTGGTTTTCTCCTGCAATTTTCACCAGACCGGAGTCATCCACTTCAATGACCGTATTGGTATCCGCCTGGAGTGCCCGGATGATTTTGCCGCCAGGACCGATGATATCCCTGATTTTGTCCGGATTTATCATGATACTCAAGATTTTGGGCGCATGGGGGGATATTTCATCCCGGGACTTGCCGATGGTTTCCAGCATTTTTTCCAGGATATGCAGCCGGCCGTCTCTGGCCTGGACCAGGGCTTTTTCCATGATATCTTTGGACAGTTCCTTGATTTTTATATCCATCTGCAGAGCGGTGATGCCTTCTTTGGGTCCGGCCACTTTAAAATCCATATCGCCGAAATGGTCTTCGTCTCCCAGAATATCCGAGAGGATGACGGTCTTGTCCCCCTCCTTTATCAGGCCCATGGCAATACCGGAAACCGGTGCCTTGATGGGAACCCCGCCGTCCATCATCGCCAGACAGCCGGCACACACAGTACCCATGGAAGAAGATCCGTTGGATTCCATGACCTCTCCCACCAGGCGGATGGTGTATTCAAAATCTTCAGGATCCGGCAGTATCCGCTCAATGGCACGGGTGGCCAGGTTGCCGTGTCCGATATCCCGGCGGCTGGGTCCGCCTGCCCGTTTCACTTCTCCCACTGAATAAGGGGGGAAATTATAATGAAGCATAAAGCTTCTGGTCTCATTTCCGGCCAAAGTCTCCACCCGCTGCTCATCCGGACCTGACCCCAGGGTCATGACCCCGAGCACCTGGGTTTCGCCCCTGGTAAACAGGGCACTGCCGTGGGGACGGCGCAGCATGCCCACTTCACAGGTAATATTCCGGATTTCATCAAAGGCCCTGCCGTCGATGCGGTGGTCCCGGGTCAGGGTGATTTCACGGGAAACCTCCTTGACAGCATGGCTGAAACCTTCCTTGATCTCTTTGACCTGATCAGGATAATCCTGGGTGAAATGGGCCACCACTTCTTCTTTATAAGTGCCCAGAGCAACCTGGCGTTCTATTTTGGTCTTGATCTGGACCCTTTCCCGGAGACCTTCTTTGGCAAAAGATACTATTTTTTCTGCCAGTTCCGGATCGCGCGCCGGTGGTATAAATGCAATTTTTTCTTTTCCCACACTGTTTTTGAGTTCCATCTGCATGTCAATGATGGGCTGCATGGCTGCATGGCCAAAAAAGATGGCATCCAGCATATCCTGTTCCGATACGATATCGGCGCCGCCTTCCACCATGACCACACCGGTTCTGGAACCTGCCACAGTCAATTCAATGTCGCTTTCCTCCATCTGTTCCAGACTGGGATTGGCAACAAATTCACCGTTTATCCGGCCAACCTTGATACCGGCGATGGGGCCGTCAAAGGGTATATCAGATATTTCCAGGGCAGCAGATGCCCCCACAATAGCCAGAATACCGGGGTCACACATTTTGTCTGTGGACAACACCGTGGCCATGACCTGGGTTTCATGGTTATAGTCATCTTTAAAAAGGGGTCGGATGGGCCGGTCAATGAGCCGGGCCCGCAATGTTTCCGCTTCAGACGGCCGGCCGATTTCCCGGCGGAAATAGTTGCCCGGAATCCGTCCGGCAGCATAAATGCGCTCCTGATATTCCACGGTAAGGGGCAGAAAACTGATGTCTTCTTTGGGGGTTTTGGATGCCACCGCAGTGACCAGAACCACGGTTTCACCGAGCTGGACCACAACAGCACCGGAGGCCTGTTTGGCAATTTTGCCGGTACTGATGGAAAATTCTCTTCCACCGATCTGGGCTGTTACAATTTTTTCCATAATTTCTCCTTGGGGTAAAAAAAGCGGAGAATCCCTGCAGAACACTCAAAATAATAAACCCGCATCTGTACCATCCAGCATAATGCTGGATGATACAGATGCGAACTTATTTAAAAGCATTCCCAAGAATCGCCGCCCGGTTATTTGTAAAAAGCCGGTTTTTGACATAAATACGGTCAAAAACCGGCTGTGTGTCATTTTTATCTTCTGAGTCCCAGTCTTTCAATCAAAGACCGGTATCTGTTGACATCTTTTTTCTTGACATAATCCAGAAGGCTTCTGCGCCGGCCCACCAGAATCAGCAGCCCCCTTCTTGAATGGTGGTCTTTTTTATGAAGCTTCAGGTGTTCTGTCAGGTAGCTGATGCGATGGGTCAGGATAGCCACCTGCACTTCAGGAGAACCGGTATCTGACTCATGAAGCTTAAATTGTTCGATCATCTCTTCTTTGTTTTCTGCTAATAAAACCACGGTCTAAACTCCTTTGTCTGGAATACATTAAATACAGCGTTTAATTTGGCACGCAGATGCTGCAACAGGCTATCCAATATTCCATTCAGACAAACCTGTTTCTTTTTTGCCAAACCGCCGTCACAAAAACGAAAAATCAACCTTGACTAAATACCAGTTAGGCGGTGAAAACGCAACAATAATTATAGTCTGATCCATTATTATCTGCCTGGACCACAGCAATAAGCCGACCGTCTGATCCTGTTATCCGGAAAAACCCCTCTGCCGGCTCTGTGTCTATTCCAGATGCAATGTCCTGGTGCAGCAGTTTGCGGCCGAAGCGGATTTTTTCTTCCAGGACAGGGTCTGCCTGTACCAGCGGCATGAAAGACAGGCAATCCGACATGGGAAGGATATGGGTTGCTGCCGTTTGCAGGTCACAGGTGCACAGTATATCCAGATCAATGGCCTGGTCCAGGGTAAACTGACTGACACCGGTTCTGCAAAGACCCGACAAATGGGCGCCGCACCCGAGCAGCTGCCCCATGTCATGGGCCAGGCTCCTGATATAGGTCCCTCCGGAGCACTGTACGTCTATTTCAAACAACGGCAGATCCATGCGCCCCACACTGATGCCGTAAATCTCAATGGTGCGGGGGGGTTTTTTAATCATTTTCCCCTGGCGGGCCAGTTTGTAAAGCGGCTGGCCCCGGTGCTTGAGTGCGGAAAAACTGGGCGCCACCTGTTGTTGAATACCAGCAAATTTTGCCACCACCTGGCTGACCTGTTCCGGCCGGATGGATGACACCAGGTCCGGATCTGCCTGGAAAAGGATTCTGCCGGTTTTATCAAGGGTATCAGTTTCAATTCCCAGGGTAACAACGGCCCTGTAATGTTTGGCACTGCCCAGAAAAAACCGGGACAAGCGGGTAGCCTGTCCCAAAGCCACCGGCAAAAGGCCGGTGGCAAAGGGATCCAGGGTGCCTGTATGACCGGCCTTTTTCACATGAAAGAATTTTTTGACTTTGTCCACCACCCGGGCGGATGAGAGACCTTCCGGCTTATTGACCAGCAGCATACCATTTTTCATGAAAAAAATGTCCTGGAAAAACTGAGGGGGGTTGGGTGGTTAATCGTTTTCTTGATCCGAAGGTAAATCCTTTACTGCCGATGCAATCAACGCATCCATTTCTGCTGCTTTATCAAAGGAATCATCATGAAAAAACCGCAGTTCCGGCATATATTTGAGGCCCAGCTGGGGGGCGATCTGCTTTTTTATAAATCCCTTGGAGTGTTTAAACCCTTCCAGGGTTGTTGCAATTTTGTTTTCATCGCCAAAAACGGTTACATAGACACTGGCCAGTCGAAGATCCGCAGTCATTTTAACCTGGGATATGGTGGCCATTTCAATTCTGGGGTCACTGATTTTCTTGTTCAGCAGCTGGGTTATGGCAGATTGAATTTTGATACTGATACGTTCAGCTCTGGTATATGGTTTCATTATTTCTCTTGTTGGGGGGCATATTTTCTTTCTTCCACTTCATAGCATTCTATGATATCGCCCGTTTTGATATCATTGTATTTTGCCAGGCCGATACCGCACTCATATCCCTGTTCCACTTCCCTGACATCATCTTTAAACCGCCGCAGAGAAGACAGCTGGGTATCGCACTTGATCACCCCTTCTCTGAGCAGCCGGATCTTCTTGCCGCGGACCACCTTTCCTTCAGTGATGTGACAGCCGGCTATGGTGCCGATTTTGGGTACCACAAAAGTATCTCTCACCTCGGCCCGGCCGATGATGATTTCATGGAAAGTGGATGGCATCATGCCGTCAAGAGCTGCCTTGATATCATTTATAACGTCATAGATGATATCATAAAACCGCATGTCCACATTTTCATCCTTGGCCATTTTACGGATCTGGGGCGTGGGCCTGACATTGAAACCGATGATGATGGCATCGGATACATTGGCCAGGGCCACATCTGATTCATTGATGGTACCGGCACCGGAATGGATGATTTTTATGTCCACTTCTTCTTTGGCCAGATCCTTGAGGGAATCATTCAACGCCTCAATGGAGCCGTGAACATCTGCCTTGACAATGAGCTTTAATTCCTTGACCTCGGCTGTTCCCAGGTTTTCAAACATTTTTTCCAGGTTGGCCCGGCTCTTTTTGGCCAGTTCCTTGGCCCGCTGTTTCTGCATCCTGTGACCGGCAATCTGTTTGGCATCCTTGTCTAAGGTCACGGCAATAAATTCGTCTCCGGCATCAGGCACACCGGTGAGGCCAACGATTTCCGCAGGCGTGCTGGGACCGGCCTCTTGAATACGGTTGCCCAGGTCATCGATCATGGCCCGGATACGGCCGGAATGAAGCCCGCAGACAATGGGGTCTCCATCCCGCAGGGTTCCCTGTTTCACCAGCACTGTGGCCACAGCGCCCCGGCCGGTATCCAGCCGGGATTCCACCACATATCCGCTGGCGTTTCTGTCCGGGTTGGCCTTGAGTTCCAAAACCTCTGACTGCAGCAGCACCATTTCCAGAAGATCATCAATGCCTTCCCCGGTCTTGGCAGATACCTTGACAAAAATCACATCCCCGCCCCAGTCTTCGGCCAGCAGATCATGTTCCGCCAGTTCCCGCATGATGCGGTCCGGATCTGCCCCGACCTTATCCATCTTGTTCACCGCCACCACCACCGGTACCCCGGCTGCCTTGGAATGGTTGATGGCCTCGATGGTCTGGGGCATGACACCGTCATCCGCCGCCACCACCAAAATAACGATATCGGTTACCTTCGCGCCCCTGGAGCGCATGGCAGTAAACGCGGCATGCCCCGGGGTATCCAGAAAGGTAATCCTGCCGCCATTGGGGGTTTCCACATTATAGGCACCGATGTGCTGTGTAATGCCGCCTGCTTCTCCACTGGTTATTTTGGATTTTCTGATAACATCCAGAAGTGAGGTCTTGCCGTGATCCACATGGCCCATAATAGTGACAACAGGCGGGCTTTTTATCATGCTGCCCTTGTCTTTATTTTCCGTTTCAATCTGCAGCAGGGTATCTTCTTCAAAACTGGCTTTTTCCACTTCAAAATCAAATTCACCTGCCACCAGTGCTGCGGTTTCAAAATCAATGGTCTGGTTGACTGTCGCCATCACTCCCATGGTCATGAGCTTGGCAATCATCTCATTGGCCTTGATTCCCATACGCTTTGCCAGTTCAGCCAGTTCAATGGCCTCATCAATCTTGATCCGCCGTTTGATGGCTTTAGGGGTTGTGATCTGGGTCTTCTGGAACCCGCCCTTTTTGGCCCGGCTGTCTTTTTTCCCCCGTTTTTTCTTGCCACGGCCCCGGTACAGGGCCTCCCCTTCAACCACGGATTTTTTCTTGCGTTTTTTGCGTTTGCTCTCAAAAGGATCTACAATGCCTGTATCCTTGCGCCGGTCTTTTTTCCGGGCCGCGGTATCCAGATCTCCGGGCATGGGGGGCAAACCCTGCTCAGGCGCTGCAACTCCAGTTTTGGGACGCGTTGCCTGGGCCGGCCTGGCAACTTTTTCCGGGGGTATTTCTTTTTTGTCTTCCACAGGTTTTGTTTTCCGGATATTTTCCAGAACAGCAGGATCTGCCACCTTGACAATTTTGGCAGGCGTGGTTTTACGCTTTTTCTTTTTCTTTTTGCCAGATGCTTTTTCTTCTTCCGTCTCTGCCTGGCGGGATTCTGTGTCTGGTTCGACTTCCTGGACAGCCTGGGCATCTTTTACAGCTTTTTGCTCTTGTTCTTTGGCAACCGCTTCTTCAGGGCTTTTTTCACCGGCAGGTTCCATCTGCGGTTCAGAAGGTGTTTTTTCTGGGACTTGTGTCTTTTCAGGTGCCTCCACAGCTTCAGGCTTCTTTGCTGTTTCAGGCTTTTTTGTCTCCGGAACAGGCACCTTTTCTTCAACAGAAGGTTCAGGCGGCCGGTCAGTTTCAGCAGGCTTGACAATTCTTGCAGCAGCGGGTTTCTTCTTTTTAGGTACAGGGGTCTCTTTTTTTAAAGATGGGATTTCTTTTTCCTCAGTCTTTGCAGCTGCAGTTTTTTGCCCCTCAGTTTCCTGAACTTCTGCTGGTGGGGTTTTGGGCATATCCGGGGCCTGTGTCAACACATCGGGTTCTGCTAAAGTTTCCGCAGCCTCCTGGACGTCGGCCTGCTGCTCATCAGCTTGAGCCTCTGTTTCATGAACAACCTTTTTTTTGCGCCGGCGTATTACCGATGGCTTGACCTTGAGATCGTTTTTCTGCCTTGCTTTGCCAAACAGGCTATTTTTGATCTCCTTGACAGCGCTGTCTTCCAAAGAACTCATATGGCTCTTAACGTCAATATCCAGATCTTTGATCTTGTTTAAAAGCGCCCTGTTGGTCATATTCAGATCTTTAGCTAATTCATATACTCTGACTTTCGCCATGCCTTGCCCCCAAGTAATCCCTTTTAATATTCTTTGCTATAACCTGCTATGCATACGACTTATGATTTAGCATCTTCATCATCCATGACATCTGCATCTTTTTGTTCCGGTAAACCATCGTTATTTTCTGGTTTTTCAACTTCCTGCACTGGTTCTTCCGGTTCTATTGCTTCCGGTTCTATTTCTGCCGGTTCTATTTCTGCCGGTTGTGCTTCTTCCCGTTCTATCTCTTCCTGCTCGGAAGCTTCCTGTTCTGCTGCCAATATATCAGAGGCCTCCTGCTCTTCTTCCATCAGACGGATACCGGCCTGTGCAATGGTCTCTTGTGCTGCCTCTTCAGAGATACCCATAACAGAGGCCAGTTCTTCTGCAGATGTTTCTGTAATATCCAGCAGGGAGGCATAACCGGCTTTGAATAAAATCTCCGCCATGGGCAGCCCCACATTATCAAGTTTCATCAAGCTTTCATATCCCTGCTTGACTTCCCGGCTGTAATCTTCTTCTGATGTCACTTCCAGATGCCATCCGGTAATCTCACAGGCCAGAGACACGTTCTGTCCTCCCTTGCCGATGGCAATGGACAGATATTCGTCATTGACAATCACTTCCATGGACTGGTTGTCTTCATCAATAATCACCCGGGATATCTCGGCAGGAGACAGGGCATTACAAACAAAACGGGCCACATCCGGACTCCACTGGACAATATCTATTTTTTCTCCCCGCAGTTCCTGGACAATATTCTGCACCCGGTTCCCTTTCATTCCCACACAGGCACCCACAGGATCCACATCTGAATCTGTGGAGGAAACGGCAATCTTGGCTCTCACTCCGGGCACCCGGGCTGCTTTCTGCAGGATCACAATGCCTTCTGCCACTTCCGGCACTTCTGTCTTAAACAATTCCATCAAGAATTCAGGGTGGGTCCGGGACAAAATAATCTGTGCGCCTTTGGACTCCTCAAGCACATCCAGGACATAGGCACGGATACGGTCACCCCGCTTGTAATTTTCTTTTGGCATCTGCTCTCTGGGTCTGAGCACAGCTTCTGTCTGTCCCAGATTGACAATGATACTGCCCCGGTCAAACCGCTGGACAATACCATTGATAATTTTACCTTTTTTATGAATAAAATTTTCATACACAGCATTACGCTCGGCTTCCCGCATTTTCTGGATAATCACCTGTTTTGCGGACTGGGCCGCAATACGGCCGAACTCTTCCGTATCCATGCGGATTCCCAGGGAGTCTCCGATTTCACATTCCGGGTCATACTCATATCCCTGCTCCAGGGTCAGTTCACTGTCAGAGAACTCAACTTCCGCCACCACTTCTTTAAAATGGAACACTTCCACATCACCGGTTTTGCCGTCGTAATGCACCTCGATATCCGCCCGGGGGCCGATTTTTTTTCTGGCTGCAGAAACAATGGCCTCTTTGAGTGTATTTATCAGAATTTCCGGATCAATTCCTTTTTCACGGCTTACCTGGTCTATTACTCTTTTAATATCTGTGATAACCATCTTTACGTGTTCTCCATTTTACTGACCTGCAAGGCTTGCCTTGATGATCTGCAGGTCCGGGATTTCTACCCGTTCTCCATCCACCGCAATCACAACAGCAGCATCATCAATTTCTTCAAGAACGCCGGTAAACTTTTTTTTCCCCTGTATGGGTACCCTGGTTTCAATTTTAATTTTACTGCCCTTAAACCGGTAAAAATCCTGTTTCTTTTTCAAAGGCCGATGGGGACCCGGAGATGAAACTTCCAGGCGGTAACTTCCCAGACCAGGAATATGGATATCCAGCAGATCTCCCAGCTGTCGACTGATATCTGCGCAATCACCTAAAGTGATGCCGCCGGGCTTGTCTGCATAGACCCGTACAATGGTCTCCCGGTTCCAGGCGGCGATCTCCACGTGAACCAGTTCAAAATTTTCCGCCCGGCACAGGGGATCGGCCACTTGCATGACCTCATCCACAAGTCCGTTTTTATTTTGCTTTACATCCATATCCTGATTTTCAATCAACCACTTTGGTGTAAAATACAAAAACGGGCAGGCGCCCGTTCCTTGTACAACTTTCGACTAAATCTTTGCTTTGTTCAATCAGCTCAGATTATATCCATATACTTTCCGTCATTGGAACATGTCTGCGCCCCACATCCAAATAAAAAATGGAGCGGGCAACGAGACTTGAACTCGCGACATCAAGCTTGGGAAGCTTGCACTCTACCAGCTGAGTTATACCCGCATCAACGGTACTTTATAACAATCCCTGGTTTATTTGTCAATACCCTGGTTTTTATTCCGGCAGATCCGCATTAAATGTCTCCACAAGCCGGCTGGATATGCCTGCGTGAAGCTTACGGATATTTTTTTCTGTCAGGGTTTTGGCATCAGACCGGTAAACGATTCTGAAAGACAAAGATTTTTTCCCTTCAGCCAGGGGACTGCCTTCAAACAAATCAAACAAAAACATATCTTCCACAAGCACCTGTTTTTGGGCAATGGCTTTCATCTGACCTATAACATCTCCCACCGGCACATGGTGGTCCACAATCAGGGTGATGTCCTGGGAAATGGAGGGAAATCTGGGCAAAGGAAGCGCAGTCGTCTGCCGGGGCATCTGGTCCATGAGCGCTGCCAGATCAAGTTCAAACATATAAGCATCCTGCTTAAGGCCAAAATGCTTTAATACCGGATCAGCAACCTTTCCCAAAAATCCCAGTTCCATATCATCCTTGTTGATACAGGCCCCATATCCGGGTGCAAAATACGGACAGACATGTCCTGCAACCGGGTTATAGCGGGCATCTGCAATGCCTAAAGCATCCAGCAGATCTTCCACTGCCCCTTTGAGATCAAAAAAATCCATGGGCTGTTTTTTGGAATACCAGGTCTGGTGGCTGCGGCTGCCGGTGACCAAACCAGCCACCATTTCTATTTCTGTGGGCAGGGTGTCTTTGCCAGTGTGAAAAAATGTTTTCCCTATTTCAAACAAACGCAGGGTGTCTGTCTGCTGGGCTGTGTTTTTGCGCATATTATCCAGCAGCCCGGGCAGCAGGGAGGTTCTCAAGACCGACATCTGATCGGACAAAGGGTTTAAAATTTTTACCACCGCCCTGCGGGGATCGGATTCTGACAACAGCAGATGGTCACAGAAATATTTGGAAATAAAATTGTAATTAATGGCTTCATAAAAGGAAAGTCCGTTAAGAATGCCTCGGATGGCAGATCGGGTCGAAATGACCGGATCCAAAAGCCGGCCTTTTGCAGGCACTGCCGGGTACGTGGTCTGGATCTGGTTGTAGCCCCACAGCCGTGCCACTTCTTCAGACAGGTCTTCAGCCCGGGTTACATCCACCCGGAAAGAAGGCACACTGACTGTCAGATGTCCGTCATCGGACGGCAGCACCCCGAACTCCACAGATCCCAGTATCCGGGTAATTTCATCCCGGTTGAAATCGGTTCCCAGACGGACATTCAACCTGCCGGGATCCAGGTCAATCCGGACCGGTTCAGCAGGAAGGGGATATGCATCAATGATATCACCGGCCAGAGTGGCATCACAGATATCGGCCATAAGGGTCATTGCCCGCTTCAGGGCATATACGGTTCCTTCAGGATCAACACCGCGTTCAAACCGGTGGGAGGCATCTGTTGCAATGCCGGTGCGCTTGGCAGTGCGCCTGATGGAAACCGGATTAAAACAGGCACTCTCGATTAGCACCCGGCTTGTTTCCAGAGAAATCTCTGAATTTTCACCACCCATAACCCCGGCCAGGGCAACCGGTCTGCTGCCGTCACAGATCATGAGCATGTCGGGCTCCAGTGTATGCACCTTGCTGTCCAGGGTGGTAAACGCCCCGGTATTTCCGGCTTTCTGCACCACGATCCGGCCCTGGGCCAGGTTGTCATAATCAAAGGCATGCAGGGGCTGGCCCGTTTCCATCATCACAAAATTGGTGACATCCACCACATTGTTGATGGGAGTCAGCCCCACGGATGCCAGTCGCTGCCGCAGCCAGAAAGGTGACGGCCCGATGGTCACATCAAAAAGCAGGCCGGCGGAATAGCGGGGACACAGTTCCGGATCCCTGATCTCCACCCGGGCATGATCATGAATGGATGCGGGGCTGATACGCTGGCCGGGAAAAGTGACATCAGGGATAACAGGCTTTTGGACCGGCCGGGTAAAGGCACCTATCTCCCTGGCCACGCCGATGGCACTGAGACAGTCAGGCCGGTTGGGGGTCAAATCGATTTCGAACAAGGTGTCACCCATGCCCAGGGCTTTTTCCAATGGGGTACCGGGTACATGGTCTCCGGCAATTTCCATAATTCCCGAAGCATCCGAATCCAGCAGCAGTTCAGCAGCAGAGCAGAGCATTCCTTCAGAAACCTCTCCCCTGAGTTTGCTTTTTTTGATCTTCACATCTCCGGGCAGCACCGCTCCGGGCAGCGCACAGGCTGAAAACATCCCCTGGCGTACGTTAGGGGCACCGCATACGATCTGGACCGGTGCATCATTGCCTGTATCCACCGTGCAGCAGGTCAGTTTATCTGCCTTGGGATGTTTTCTCACATCCAGGACCCGGGCCACTACAACCTTATCCAGATAGGCATAGAGATTTTCAACCGCATCCACTTCAAGACCTGCCATGGTGAGCCTGGAGGCAATCTCATCCGGCCCAAGGTCCACCGGAATATATTCTTTTATCCAGCTCAGACTGACTTTCATATTAAAACTGCCCTAAAAAACGCATATCATTTTCAAAATATTTTCGAATATCATCAATACCATATTTGAGCATGGCCATTCGCTCTATGCCCACACCAAAGGCAAA
>DATFKQ010000067.1:0-14665 GCA_035268565.1 Desulfotignum sp.
CCCAGCACTTTCAACAGTTTTTGTGTATGGCTGAACCCGCTTTCCACGATCAGAAAATCGATATCTCCGGACCGTGCTGATGCCAGTTCAATGGCAGATGCACTGCCAAGGGATCTTCCCATGACACCCAGACTGCCGGAAAATCCCTGTCTGTGCAGCAGAATTCGCACAAAATCCAGAATGGTGTGGCAGTCTGCCATCATATGGGAAACAGCAGGAGATCCAGTGGACCGGCCATACCCCCGAAAGTCCACCACGAAAAAATTCATTCCCATCTGGTTGTACACCGGCCCGAGATCATCATAATCGGAAACGATCTCCCCGTTGCCGTGAAAAAACAGGATATTGGGGGCCTGTTTGTCCTCCACATGGAAGCAGGCCCCGATGTGCACATTCTCATCCACAGGAATCAAAAGTTCATTTGGCCTGGCAGGCATTGTCCCGCCCCCTGCCCTGGGATGAAAGATACGGGCGAGCACCGCAGGCTGGTCCAGTGCGCTGTAATCACATTGTGTTCTTTTGGTCATGGCATCACCTCCTGTGTGATTCATATCAGGCTTTCACTTCCCAGGCAAGGGCCGGCAGCAAAGGTCTGAATATTTGCTATAGCAGCGTGCGCTTCTATGGGAAGCCCCTGGTGGTGTCCTGTGCCCGGACCGTCAGCGTCGGAGGGGGCCTGGTAAAAGATGCCGGGATGGTTTTCAACCAGAGGACGGGATGCCGCGCTTCATTGTTCGTATGTAAACCGGCCCCCGTAGACCTCAGGCCGGGCACAGGACACCACCAGGGGCGGATTTTAGGACAAGTTCTGCACAGAGCAATCAAAAACGGAAATATCCAGAACAAGGATGCTGCGCTGAATTGATTCTATCCGGCAATGAATACCCCTTGAGAAACCAGCCCGCATCTGGTAGATGATACTCTCATGAAACATGCGGTACTCATCAATAATGCACATCTGGAAAACTTCAGTGTCAGAAATCTTGGGGCATACCTGAAATCCTGCGGACACAAAGTGTCCACCCTCCACCATGAAAGCAGAAAAGAAGCGGTTTTCATCCCACTTTCAGAACAGGCACTGTTCTTTCTGGCAGAATACTGCAAAACATGCGATCTGGTGGGAATCACCATTTTAACCACCCATCTTCTGCCCCGGGCCATCCAGATCACCCGGTACCTTGAAACCCGGATCAAAGCCCCCATCATCTGGGGCGGCCCCCCTGTGATTGCAGACCCTGAATTTTTTCTGCAGTTTTGCGATCTGGTATGTGCAGGAGAAGGTGAACAGGTCATGAAACAGCTGCTGGCAGATATTTCCCCGGAAAAAATACCCGGGCTGGGATATCGGGCACCAGACAACAGGCCTGTGGTCAATCCCCTGCCCCCCATGCTGGATGTGAACCAGCTGCCCATTGCCCGGGTGGATCTGGATGACGGGTATATGCTGACAGAATCCGGTCCGGTGCCCCTGAAAGAACATATTCCGGCAAGCCTTTCCACCTACAGCGTTCTTCTGGTCAGAGGATGTCCCTACCAGTGTGCCTACTGCCTGAACAACCGCCTTATGGCAGCGTTCCGGAAAAAAGGGCCTTATGTGCGCAAAATTGCCGTTGACCGGGTGATCCGGGAACTGGAATGGGCCAGGGACAATATTCCCCATCTGAAACGCATCATTATTGATGATGATGATTTTTTCCTCAACTCAGAAGACAGGATGAAAAAATTTCTTGGCCGGTACATGAAAACAATCCATCTGCCAATATTCTATATCCAGGCCAACACCCGGCAGATCACCCGGGCAAAGCTGAAAATTCTGTCAGACAGCGGCCTTGTTCTGCGGTACCTGAAAATCGGGCTCCAGTCAGCCAGCCCGCGTATCAGCAAAGATATTTTCAACCGGCCCCTGGACAAAAAGTCCTATCTGGAAAAACTCGCCCTGGTTGTGGACAGCAGGATCCGGGTCATGATCGATGTGATTTCAGCCAATCCTTATGAAACAACAAAAGACAAACACGAGGTGCTGCAGTTTTACCTGAAAATCCTGAAAATTATCCTGCACCGCAAAACAGTGGACCAGCCGGTGAAAATCTATGACCACAAGCTGATGTATTTTCCCGGCACCCCCCTGTATGAACGGGCCTTGAAAGACCGCCACATATCCCCGGACTACGTGGAAACGGTTCTGCTCAAACGCAGCACCCTGCGTCATCACCAGGAAGACATGGACAATGATGCCCTGATCGTGTGGCTTTTCAATATTGCAGCCCGGAAAAAGCGGTTCTGCAAAATTGCCCATACCCTGCTCAGGATCATGGCTATATCCCCTGTATTTTCCGTTATAACCCGTTATAACCTGGCCGGACAGTTTGTTTCTTTCTTTCGGATACCAGTGGTGAAAAAGCTTGTGGACAAAATTCAGATCTGATCCGACCGGGATATCGGATCTGACTGAGGCAGCTGATCCCCCTGGGGCAAAGAGATAATAAATGTAGTGCCCCGGCGTTTTATGGAATCAACCTCCACGGTTCCCTGGTGCTGGGCTATGATGTTTTTTGCAATGAACAGACCGAATCCTGTACCCTTCACCTGCTTGGAGGAAAAAAACAGATCAAAAATTTTCTCCTTGGTTTCCACATCCATGCCGCAGCCGTTATCTGCGATTTTTATCACCAGATCATCTTGTGCTTTTTCCACCATAAGACTGATTTCATGGCCGTCCCTGTCCTTGTCTTCCAGGCACGCATCCACGGCATTGTCCAGAATATTGACCAGGGCAGACATCATAAATGCCGCATCTATGTTCAGGACCCGGGGGGCCTGGTCTGAAACCACGTGAAAGGCAATGGGGTGATGTGCCAGCTTCATTGCCATGGTCTTTTCGATATCTGCGAGAAACTTTTTTACCGGCACCGGCTGCCTGTTCATCTGCCGGTCCTTGGAATACATCAGAATATCCATGATCATCTGTTTGATCTTGTCCACATTCTGGGTCAGCAGATCAAGGCCTTCAGATATATCTGCAAAGTTTTCTTTTTTCAGGCCGGACCGTGCAATGTAAAGCCCGCCGTCAAGGTTGGTGAGCAGCCCTTTTATATTGTGGGAAACCGTGCCGATCATCAGGCCTAAAGAAGACAGATGGCTGGATAACTTGGATTTTTCCACCACCAGCATTTCCAGCTTCTGGGTGTATTCCGCCAGTTTCTGGTCTGCAATGAGTTTGTCCACGGCCTTGGAAACAGCCAGTTCCAGTATGTCGACATTCACAGGCTTGGTAATAAAATCCGCAGCCCCGAATTTCAGGCTGGCAATGGTAAGTTCCATGTCTCCGTGGCCGGTTATCATGATCACCTGGGTATCGGGTGCCCGCTGTTTCACCTGTTTGAGCAGTTCAATCCCCCCCATGACCGGCATTTTAATGTCTGTTATCACAATGGCCGGCTGTTTTTCTTCAAACAGCTCCAGAGCAGCTTTGCCGTCTTTGGCCAGAAACACCTGGTAGCCGATGTCAGCGAGGGTTATTTCCAGGACATCCCGGATATCAGCTTCATCATCCACAACCAGAATGGCAAATTGTTTCTTGTCCATGATTTTCTCCCTGCCTGTCACTCATATACGATATCATCATCAGGCAGGTTTTCAGGTACCGGAAACACAATGGTAAATTTTGCCCCGCCCTTCCGGCCCCGGCCCACCCGGATATCTCCGCTGCAGTCTTTGATAATGCCATAGGAAATGGACAGGCCCAGGCCGGTTCCCTTGCCCACCTCTTTGGTGGTGAAAAACGGTTCAAACAACCGGTCTTTTATTCCCTTTTTAATTCCTGCACCGGTATCCTGAATCACGATTTCAACCTGGCTGTCTGTGGCATGTGTCTGAATGACAATCTGGTCCTCAACCGTGTCACTGCCGCCCTGTGCTGCCCATTTGGCTTCAATGGCATCTTTGGCATTCATTACCAGATTGATGAAAACCTGCTCCAGGCGGTCCGGATCTGCCAGAATCTCAGGCAGATCCGTTTGTTTTTCCCATACCACCGCAATACCCCGGATTTTCAACTGCTGGTTGAACATCTCAAAGGTCCGCTGCAGCACATCATTTATACGGGTTTTCACCAGGCGGATATCGGATTTTCTGGCAAACTGCCGCATGTGCTGGATGATTTTTTCCGCCCGGTCCACATTGGTATCTATTTTGGAAACCAGCTTATGCAGAATCTCTTCCTGGATGGGTTCCTTTCTGTGGATTTTTTTCAAGCAGAAACTGGAGGAGGATTTTATGACAGACAACGGCTGGTTCAGTTCATGGGCGATACCGGTGGACATCTCCCCCAGGGTGGCCATCTTGCTGGCATGGAGCAGGTGCTGTTCTGTTTCCAGGCGCCGGGTAATATCATTGATGGTGATCAGAAACACATTCTGCCCGGAATAGGTTGCCGGTGCCACCCACATGTCCACATCTATGTGTTTGTTGTCTGCCTTTACATGTTTTGCCTTGGATATTTCTTTTCTGGATTTTATCTGCCCGGCCATCTCCTCTTTTTCTTCGGGCAGAAAAAAATCTGTAACGGTTTTTTCCCGCATTTGTGACTCGGAAAATTCATACAGTTCCAGGGCCTTGATATTGCAGTCCAGAATTTTCAAAGATTTTTGGTCTGCAACAAATACCGGATTGGATATGTTGTTGAAAATGGCATGGTATTTTTCTTCTGATTTCTGCAGATCTTTTTCCAGACGCCGGCGCCGGGTGATGTCTATGCTCATTTCCATGGCTGCCACGATGCTGCCGTCTGCATCTTTGATGGGGGCGGTAATAAAAATCCAGTGTTTTCTTTCTCCCTGCCTGCCCATACCTTCTGTTTCACCATAATGGGATTTTCCGTCCCTGAAGGTTTTTTCAACCGGGCAGTCAGGACATTTTTCATCAAGGCCTTTGTAGGCTGTGTAGCAGAAATCTCCGGGTCTGGGATCAAACCGTTCCTTGAACACCCGGTTATACTGAACCAGACGAAAATTTTTGTCCTGGACGGCAATCATGCAGGGGGCATTGTCAAACAGGGCCTGGTATTCATTTTTCTGTCTTTTCAGTTCCGCCTGGTGCTTGCCGATTTTGCGGCCCATCTCCTGAACCGCTTCCCCCAGAAAACCGATTTCATAGGCAGATCCGATATCGATATCTGCGTCATAGTTTCCCCGGGCAATGCGGCGGGTGCCCTCCACCAGCTTGAGGATAGGTTTTTTAACAAATGTGAGAATGATAAAAAAGATGATAAACGCGGTGACCAGGATGGTTGACAGGGCAAGTTTAAAAACACCTTTTTCCATTTTCAACACCTGCTGGTCTATATCCTTTAAAGAAACCACCACCTCCAGAGCCCCCAGAATGGTCTGATTTTCCGGGTGAAAATGGCAGGAACTGGTGGCACAGCCGGGCTCGTTGCATATGGGCTGTACAATACCCAGAAGGCGGTGGCCCTGCGGGGACACAAAGATGCGGAAACGTTCACCAAGGGACAGGTCTGACGGCGGGGGCTCCTTTTTGTGGCAGATATCACAGGCCACTGCCTTGATGTCGATAACTCTGTCTGTTTCGTTTTTCTGGTTGGTGAATTTTATCTGACCATATTTATTATAGATACGGATATTTTCAATCTCCGGCTGCCCGGCGATATTGTTGATGATCTGGTTGATATCATCCCGGGAATTGCGCATCATGGCATACTGGGTACCCAGTTTGATGGAATTGCTCAACCGGTCGGTGCTGGCCAGATGGGTTTTCATGTTCTGGGCCTTGAAACTTTTGATATTGAAAAACGCCCACAGGGATATGGTCACAATAACAGTCAGGCTGACAAAAATGATCAGCTTGAATACCAGACTGTGACGGATATAGTGCAATATTTTTGTCATAAAGCCGCCCGTGTCAAAAAAGACCTGACGTCCGACAGGTTCAAACCGCACCCCACAGACGCCGGGGACAACCCCATGGCAAGCCCCAGAAACTGGGGCAGGTAGAGCACCGGAACCGGAGCGGATTGAAAGCGCTCCAGGTTCATCTGGCACATGGGACAGACCGTGACAATGGCCTGGGCCTCTGCAGCCTGTTCTACAATCTTGCCCACCAGGACCCGTCCTGTTTCAGGGTTGGTGGCAGGACTGGAAGCACCGCAGCACGCACTGCCCATATCCCATTTCAGCACCCGTGCGCCTGTGGCCTGGATCATGGCATCCATGGACCGGGGCTGCTCCGGATCATCAAATTCCGTGAACGGCCGCAGGCACTGACACCCATAGTAGGGGGCAATAACCAGGCCGGCCATGCAGTTGTCAGATGCCTGTGCAATATCCGCCGTATCCACATCCCGGCACAGCACATCCAAAAGATGCCGCACCGTCAGAGAACCCGTCATGGTCAGGCCTTCTTCAGACAGAACCTGGTTGACCCGGTCCAAAAGGTCCGGATCTGTTTCCACTGCCTGCCTGACCGTCTTCAGGTTCAGGTAACAGGCACTGCAGGGCACCAGAATGTCCAGACCCGTATCCATTTTTTCCGCCAGGGCCAGGTTGCGTGCTGGCAGCACATGGGCCAGCAAAGCGTTCATGGCATGGGCAGCTGTGGCGCCGCAGCACGTCCAGTCTGCAATTTTTATCAGGGTGCATCCCAGTGCCGCAAACAACGCCCGGGTGGACAGATCATATTCCATGGCAGTGCCTTCCAGAGAACAGCCGGGATAATACAGATATTGCATGTCAATGCTCCTGTTTGTGTGCCTGTTCAAACAAATGTGCCAGTTTTCCCGGACCCCGGGAGGGCATCCTGGGCTGGAGTTTGTTTTTTTTCAGAAGCCTGGTTCCCATGGATGCATACCCCAGGGGCACCAGCGGGTGTTTCAAAGCCAGAAAATACCGGGTCATCATTTCCATCTCCCTGACCCGGCCGTACTGCCGGATATTTTCCATGAACGCGGTGTAAAACAATCTGGACCGCCTGAACTGATCAAGTCTCAGGGCAAAGGCCGCCTGCTTGAGTGCGGCCATGGCTTCGGTCAAAGGCAGGCCCCTGGGACAGCGCAGGGTACACACATAACAGCTGGAACACAGGGAAAAGGTATGGCTTGCAAAGACCTTTTCCACACGGCCGGCAAGCAGATACCGCCACATCCGTCTGGGGGTCATGTCCATGAAATCCAGGTTGGGACAGGATGCCGAACATGTGCCGCACTGGATGCAGGCATCCACCAGATGTTTTATCTGATCCACCCGGTGTGAAACCCCGGGATGGGCTGCCAGTTTTTCAGGTATGTCTGAAGGGGCCATGAAAATCTCCTTATCCGTGATCGGACAACGCCGTATTGATGACATCCAGCATGTGGGTGCGGGAGATGCCGTCCACCACTGCGGCCCCTGACGGACAGACTGCAGCACATATGCCGCAGCCCTGGCAGGTCAGGGGATCTATCACAAGCATTTCCCCCTGGTGATCCACATGTCTGGCCCCAAAGGGACAGGCAGCGATGCACAACCGGCACAGGCTGCAATAGGCATTTCTCACACGGGCCATATCGGTTCCCGGCTGAATCTTTTCCCGGGACAATATGGCCACAGCCCTGGCAGCCGCAGCCCTGGCTGCAGCAAGAGAGAATGCAATACCGGCAGGTTCCAGGGCCAGACCGCAGGCCAGCACCCGGGGCTCCAATGCTTCCACCGGACGCCACTTGCTGTCTGCCTGGTCAAAAAAACCGAATGGATCCAGATTTGCCCCAAAGGTTTGTGCCAGGTCCATGGTCAGATGCGGAATCACACCGGTTGCCAGGACAACATAATCCACAGCTGTTTCCATGGGCCGGCCCAGGATGGCATCCGACCAGGTAATCCGGCAGCTGTTTTCGTCAGGTTTCAGGCAGGGGGGATCTTGTTTCTCATATGGGAAAAACATAACCCCGGCCTGTCTGGCCTGTGTATACAGGGTTTCCTGCAGCCCCGGGGTCATCATGTCCCGGTAGAAAATATGCACCTGAGAATCCGGGTTGTGGTTTTTTAAAAACAGGGCCTGTTCCAGGGACCGGGGACAGCAGACCCGGGAGCAGTAGTTGCGGTCCTTTTGCCTGCTGCCCCAGCACTGGATCATGGCCACCCGGACAGGGCTTTTTGTATCAATGGTCCTGTTGTCCAGGGCCTGCTGAAATCCCTGCTGGGTATAGATGCCCGGACCACCGGTTTCACAGGTGGCAATGCCGGGATCAGCCTGGGTCCCCCCCACAGCCAGGACCACTACCCCGTGCCGGACCCGGTCAATGGATGATGCGCCTTTACTGCTGTCTGACAGCTCTGCATCACCCCTGCCTGCATCATTTTTGTATGCAGGCCCGTCATCCTCTGAACTGAGGACCGGCGCAAGCCGGGTCTCCCAAAGTCCTGGCCGGCCTTTGGTGCTGTGCACACAGGTCCGGGTGTGGACCCGTATCCCGTCATGGGCCAGGACAGCTGCCTTCTGGTCCTGGAAAAAAGCACCAAGTTCTTCAGAATCCTGTTGCAGCCACACAAGGTTCCCCCCGAGCTCCGGCGATTTTTCCACCAGATCCACTGCAAATCCCCGGCCTGCAATGGCCAGGGCCGCGGTCATGCCGGCGATACCGCCCCCCACCACCAAAGCACGGGCAAACATGTCATCCCCTTTGGCCGGTACCAGGGGCATGGTTTTTACCCGGGATATGCCGGTACGGATCTGCTGCACCATGGGCTGGACAACAGGCACTGTTTTACCGGCAGCAGGGTCATTTTTCGCTGCAGCATCTTTTTCAGCTGCAGCAATGATGCTGGTTATCACATCCACCCCTGCCACACACGGGGCTGGCAGATCTGCCAGATCAGCCATTTTCTGCACCTGCTGTTTTTTAACACAAAAAACACAGGATGCCACCACCAGGCGGTTGGCACCGGTTTTTTCAATTCTGGCAATCATGTCATCCACGCCCTCTGTCCGACACAGCCGGTCTGTCACCGCCACTGCAGCCACCTCCGGATCCAGGCGCAGTTCACGGGTAAGTGCTGCAGTATCCAGGGATTCCTGCAGAACATTACCGCACCGGCATATGGCCACCATAATCCTGGGCACCTCTCTGGCTATTGTCACAGGCTTTGCAGATGCACTTTTTTCCGGCACCTGCCCGTCTGTCATGTACACAGCTTCCATGGCTGACATGGCAGCTGCCGATGCAAGAACAATGGATTCGTGGATGTCTTTGGGACCGGTAAGGCTGCCGCAGGCAAATATACCGGGCCGGCTGGTGTGTACCGGATAGAAAGGTTCTGTTCGGACAAACCCTGATGCATCCATGGATATATCATTGTTTTTTGCAAAGACTGCCACAGTATCTTCCGGCTGCACCCCCACGGCCAGCACCACCAGATCAAAGATCTTTTCACCTGTTTTTGCAGCCTTGTCTGCCCAGACAACCCGGATGCCTGCTTCGGGATCTGCTGTATCCGGGGCAAGGGAATGCACCCTGGACCGGATAAAGGCCACCCCGGCCTGCCTGGCCTGATCTGTGTACAGGTCATATGCCTTGCCTGAAGTCCGCAGATCCATATAAAACACCCAGGCATCTGTGACCTGTGGGTACAGGGTTTTTGCGAGCATGGACTGTTTGACCGAAGCCATGCAGCAAAAAGATGAACAGAATGCATTGCCATACTGCAGATCCCGGGATCCCACGCACTGGAACCAGGCAATGCGCTGCACAGGTTTTCCTGTGGCCGGGTGCACCAGCGCGTTCAGACCCGGACCGGCATGGCTGAGCATCCGCTCAAATTCCAGGCTGGTGACCACCCCGGGAATATGACGGTATCCATAGGGGTTGGTTTTTACGTCAGGGCCAAAAAGGCTGTTTCCATGGGCCAGAATTACGGCATCCACGGTTTCCTGCCGGGCTCTGGCAGCTGAAAACGCGGCAAAACAGGTGGCCACCATGGTAAGCACCGTGTCCGGTTCAAAGGGTTTGATCACATATTCCAAAGCCCCCTGCTTCATGGCTTCCACTGCTGAATCCACTGCTGCATAGGCTGTCATCATGACCACATCCAGATCCGGCTGCAGCGCTTTTGCCCGGCCCAGCAGCTCCACCCCGTCCATGCCCGGCATCTTGATATCAGTGAGCATCATATGAAATGGTGTGTCTGCCATCAGCTCCAGGGCTTTTTGGGCCGATGCTGCAGTCCACACCTGGTATCCCTCTTCTGCCAGCCACTCTTTAATGGAATCTCTGACAATTTTTTCATCATCCACCACCAGGACATGAAAGGTTTCCCGTTCGCCTGCAGCAAATGTAATGGCGTCTGTGGGACAGGCCTCCTGGCAGCTCCTGCAGTCAGTACATGCAGAGGGATCAATGGTATAGGCATAAGAAAATGACTGGGGACAGGGCCGGTAAATGGCCTTTCTGCTGGTGAGCCCGGCATTGAAGGAGTCAGGCACTTCCACAGGACAGACCGCTTCGCAACGGCCGCAGCCGATGCACAGGGCCGGATCCACCCGGGCAGCCTGCTGTTTCAAGGCAACAGCAAAACTGCCGGTTTCTCCTTCCACGGAAACCAGATCTGTACCCAGACAGATCTCGATATTTTCATGGAACAGCCCCCTGCGCAGGCAGTGGTCAGATGCCTGGTCCCTGTTGAAAAGCGGCAGAAGCCTGCACATGCCGCAGCCGGAATCGGGAAACTGCCGGTCCAGCTGTGACAACATCCCGCCCAGATGGTCGGCGTGTTCCACCAGCAATACCCGACACCCGGACCGGGCCAGTTCCAAAGAGGCGCTGATGCCGCTGATGCCGCCGCCCACCACCATGATTTTTGCCGCCTGCTGTGTCATGTGCCCTCCTTGTCACCCATGCCCACGATATCTGCAAATTCCGCCTCCTGGAATACGGACAGGGGCAACGGTTCTGCATCATCTTTCCCGGGCGTATACCCGAATGCCGCCTGGACATTCCGGGATACGGATATGAACAGGTCTGCCAAAGGGATATGGCTGGGGCAGGCCAGGGTACACTGGCCGCACCCCACACAGGTGGTGCCGATATGGGCCATGCGGGTCATGTGATAAAAAACGGTGTCAAACGGCAGGTGCACCTGTCCCCATTTACCGGCCCACTGGTGGTATTGAAACGGCTGGTGCACAAACACATCGGTATTGAATACACATTCTTTGCAATAACATGCAGGGCACACATTCCGGCAGTTATAGCAGTTGATGCAGGCAGTAAAAAACTGGCGCAGATTTTCCATGCTGCCTGTCTGGTCCAGGACCTGTGCATCCATCTCCTGGAACGCTTTTTCATTCTCGGCCCCAAGCTTTTTCATCATTGGTTTGCGGGTGTCCGGCTCCTGTCCTTCATCAAGCTGCAGCGCCGCCAAAAAGGCTTCTCCTTTCGGGGTATCTGCCTTCAGCGTGATTGGCCCGTCCAGGTCGGATCCAAACAGCAGAACAGACACATCCGCATTTACAGGCCAGGGGGCATCACATACCTGGCAGGCCCGGGCCGGTGTAAACCCGGCAACAGTTTTTCCGGGATCAGGATACCGGTTCCGGATCCATTCTTCCGGATCCTTTGCATCAGATCCATTTTGATCTGTAAATCTGTCATAATCCTGCCGGGACAGGGCTGCAGGGCAGTCCATCCCCAGGATGATCACCTCATCCCGGTTTGCCTGGCTGAGTTTGGTCAATTCAACAAATGCTTTGATTTCACAGGGCCGCAGCCACACAGCGGTTTTTTTTCCCGCAGGTTTCCAGGTCAACCGGGAGACCATGCGCCCGGCATTGACAAAAAAGGCCGGCCCCAGCGGGACGGTGTGCTGCATGTGATCTGGATCGGAAATCAGACAGGGCTTGATCGATGTACCGTCTGCAACCTGCGCAGGCACAAGCACCGCATCTGCAGCATTTTTTTCCAGCACCTGTTCAAAAAATGCCTGCAGGGTCTGATTGATGGTATGGCCGTTTGTGTGTAAACATGAGATCATGGCATTTCCTTTCATATCACCTGCTGCATGCCGGTCTGGCAGGGTCCCATTTTTTTTATTTCAGCGGCAAATTCGGTCATGGTCCGGGCAAACTGAATCCCGTCACTGGCACCGATCCACGTGAGGCGCAGCCGCTGGGTTTCAATACCGAACCGGGGCAGAATCTGTTTGAGCAGTTTCATGCGGCGCCTGGCCTTGTAATTGCCGTTCAGATAGTGGCAGTCTCCGGGATGACACCCGGACACCAGGACGGCATCCGCTCCCTCCAGAAAGGCTTTGATCACATACTGGGTATCCACCATACCGGTGCACATGACCCGCACCAGCCGGACATTGTCCGGATAGACAAGCCGGGAGGTACCGGCCAGGTCTGCCGCCGTATAGGTGCACCAGTTGCAGACAAAAGCGATGAGTACCGGCTCGAACAGATCCGGGGCAGTGGGGTGTGTACCATTTTTCCCCGTGTCATGGTTGCCTGTTCCGACGGTACCTGCGGCGTTGTTCCCTGTGGCATGGTTACCTGTGACCGCGTTGTCCGTGACCTCGTTACCTAACACATTGTTTTGCATATTTTTTTCACCGTCCCTGTTGGTGTCCTGTGCCCGGCCCGAGATCCTGCGGGGGCCTTTCACAATGAACACGCGTTTTGGCAAAGAGCATACAGCCGGTTACAGCATTTTTTTCCCGGCAATGTGTACCAAGCCACTACGGCTCTGACGGTCCGTTTACACGTCAGACAGCACACCGCTGATTTCGGCAAACATCTGTTTTTTGGTGAAATGCCGGCTTGCCGCAGCCCCGCTGGGACAAATCCCGGAACAGCTGCCGCACCCTTTGCAGATGGCCTCATTCACCACGGAAATGTTGTGCAAATGGTCGAATTCAATGGCGGAATAGGGACACAGCTCCAGGCACAGCCGGCATCCCACACACAGGTCCGGATCGATACAGGCAACGGTGGGGGAAATTTCCACCTGGCCCCTGGCAGCCAGGGACAGGGCCTTGGCTGCCGCACCCGACGCCTGGGAAACCGTGTCCGGAATATCCATGGGTTTCTGGCAGCACCCGCTCAAAAACACCCCGTCAACTGCCGTGTTCACAGGCCCCAGCTTGGGGTGCTCCTCCAGGTAAAACCCATCCGCTCCCTGGTTGATTCCCAGGATACGGCCGATAACTTCCGCATCCTGCCGGGCCTCCATTGCCGTACACAGAATCACCATGTCCACCGGCACCCGGACCACCTCGCCCATCAGGGTGTCTTCTGCAACCGCCACAAGCTTTCCCTGTTCTTCCGGGCGTACTGCCCTGTCCGTAATGCTGGCCACCTTGCCCCGGATAAAAACCGTGCCTTCCTGCTGGCAGCGGTTGTAAAACTCCTCATACCCCTCTCCGAAACACCGCATGTCAATGTAAAAATCATACACCCGTGTGTCATGGCCCACCTTTTCCTTGATAAGGTGGGTATATTTCAGGGCATACATGCAGCACACCCGGGAGCAGTATTCATGGAAGTTGACATCCCTGCTGCCCACACAATGGACAATGGCGACCGAATCAGGGGCCCGGGTGAACTGCCGGTCCTCGGAGCGCATCAGGATCTGACCGCCTGTGGGACCGGTGGCATTGCTCAGGCGCTCGAATTCCAGGGCCGTGAACACATTGGGATACCGGCCGTACCCGAACCGGGTCATGGCAGAGGGATCCAGGGCATCATATCCTGTGGCCAGAATGATGCTCCCCGCCTTTATACGGGAGTGCTGCGCTGTCATGGCATGGTCAATGGCACCGGGTTCACACACATCCACGCAGGCCCGGCACTCACAGCACACCCCGCAATTCAGGCACCGGCCTGCCTCTGCCAGGGCCATATCCGGGGTCAGGCAGGGCTCCACCTCATCAAAGGATTGAATCCGTTGTTGCGGATCGGCCCAGGTCACCTGTGCCCGGGCCTGGAAAGGTACCCCGTCCAGAAGCTTTTGGAATGCCGCCGCAGCTTCATGGTTGGATGGCGCCGGCATGTCTGAAGTGTTTCTGGATTCTGTGTTTCGGGATTCTGCTGTATCCGAGGAATCTGTTGTATCCCGAAAATCTGGTTTTCCAGCCGCATCTGCACTTTTCAGAATATCTGAGGGGCCCCGGGATGCTGATGGCGCATCATCTCCTGTATTTTCCGGTGCTGTGTTTTTCGGTGCTGCATTTTCCGGAGCATCCGGCAGGGCCTGCGCATCTGATAATGCCGGCGCATCTGCCCTGCCGGCAGGCGCTGTTTCGCTGCCTGCGGCTGCAGCATCCGGTGCCTGGGCTGGTTTTGACGTAGCTGCCTGCTGCACATACCAATGGATACATTCTGCTGCTTTCCGGCCCTGGCCGATGGCTTCCACCACGGTTGCCGGCCCCAGTACCAAATCTCCGCCGGCAAAAACGCCGGCCGCACCTGTCTCAAAACTGTCTGCATCCACACTGATCCGGTTGCGCGCTGTGATGTCAAGCCCGGGCACCGATGCCAGACCCGTAACATCCGGGTACTGGCCAATGGCCGGGATAAAGAAATCACAGGCAAGGGTGAATGCCGCATCCGGTATCTGCACCGGCCGCTGCCGGCCCGATGCATCCGGGGGGCCCAGTTCATTTTTCGCACACACCACCTG
>DATFKQ010000068.1:0-6448 GCA_035268565.1 Desulfotignum sp.
GAGTGAAGAGAACAACCGGCCTGAACATGCCCTGGCTGAAGCGGGCAGATGCCTGAACGGTTCAGATACTGTATTGTCCGTGGCCTGCCCTGACCGGCCCGGAGAAATTATCCGCATTACCGCTGACATATCTGTATAGAAACCAGAAAAATAAATACTTTTATTCAGACGGCAAATTTTTTATACTGGGCATTATATAAGACCGAAAAATTAGTGCATATCACATCTGAGCCAAAAGGAAATCCTGTCATGAATGCCATTATCGATGCCCTGAATTTCCGGCATGCCTGTAAAAAATTTGATCCGGACAAAAAAATTGCTCCCAAAGACCTGGACACGATCCTTGAGGCAGCAAGGCTGTCCCCCTCCTCATTCGGTATGGAGGCCTGGAATTTTTTAGTGCTCCAGTCTGCGGATATCCGGAAAAAACTGCGGCCGGCCTGCTGGGACCAGACCCAGGTGACCGACAGCAGCCATGTCATCGTGATCCTGGTCAGACCGGATCTGGTCACTCCCGGCAACCCTTATGTGGATAAGAGTTTTGCCAGGCGTGGACTGCCGGAAGATGCAACAAAAGCCTATATTGAAAAATATAAATGGTATATGGAAACCGAGGTATTTCCCCGCATGAGCCTGTATGCCTGGTGCTGCAAACAATGCTATATTGCGCTGGCCAACATCATGACTGCGGCAGCGTCTCTGGGGATTGATTCCTGCCCCATGGAAGGATTTGAAAAAGATCGGGTGGAGAAGGTTCTGGAGTTGGATACCAGTGAATTTGAAGTGGCGGTGCTGGTGGCCTTGGGATATAGGGCTGCAGACCAGCCCCCCCGGCGGCGCCATCCAAAAGAGATGCTGGTGGAAATCCGTTGACAGGCCAAACCGGTCTGGTTGCAGCAGCTGGTTCCGGACCGGCCGGGCAGAAAGGAGGCAGATATGTCCCAGACCAGAATCCTGATAGTGGATGACGAGCTGGTGATCCGGGAATCCCTTGCCGGCTGGCTCAAACGGGACGGATTTTTTGTAGAGACCGTGCCCAGCGGCGAAGATGCCCTTGCACTGCTCAAAAAACAGGGATTTGATATCATGCTGCTGGACATCCAGCTGGACGGCATCAGCGGCATGGAGGTGCTGTCCCATGTCAAGGAGCATTATTCCGATATCGATGTGATCATGATCACGGCCTACGGCTCCATTCCTTCGGCAGTGCAGGCCATGAAATCCCATGCCCATGATTACCTGCTCAAGCCCTTTGACCCGGACGAACTGGGTGTGATGATCCAGAAGCTTCTGGAACACCGCAAAAAGGTAAAAGAGCATGCATTTTTAAAAGATACGTTTGACGAGCAGACCCGGTTTGAAAGCATGATCGGCCAGTCGTCTGCCATGCAGAAAATTTTCAAGCTGATTCAGGATATTGCAGATACGGAAAGTACCGTGCTCATCACCGGGGAAACCGGATCCGGGAAGGGTTTGGCAGCGAAAGCCATTCATTCCTCCAGTCGGGTATCTGAAGGGCCTTTTGTGGCAGTCAACTGCGGGGCCATCCCAAAGCATATCATGGAAAGCGAGCTGTTCGGCCATCAGAAAGGGGCGTTTACCGATGCCAGGGAAACCAGAAAAGGCCGCCTGGAGATGGCCGGCGGCGGGACCCTGTTTCTGGATGAGATCGGTGAGATTTCCATGCGCATGCAGATCGACCTGCTCCAGGTTCTTGAAGACAAAGTATTCTACCGGGTGGGGGGGACCCAGCCCATTACCGCGGATTTCAGGGTCATTGCCGCCACCAATTCAGATTTGCAAAAAGCCATTGCCGACCGCAGTTTCAGAGAAGACCTGTTTTACCGGCTCAATGTCATTTCTCTTACCATGCCGCCGCTGCGGGAGCGCAAAGAGGATATCCCCCTGCTGGCCGACCATTTTCTGGAAAAATTCACCCGGGAGGTGAACCGGGGCGTGGAACGTATCAGCAGAGATGCCATGGATGAACTCATGCTCTATCACTGGCCAGGCAATGTCAGAGAACTGTCCAATGCCATTGAACGGGCCGTGGTGGTGTGCAAAACCACCACCATTACCCCCCAGGACCTGCCCATTTGCGGGACCCCGGACCATCCTGCCCTTCCTGCCGGGGTGTCCCTGCATGATGTGGAAAAACAGCATATCCACACCATCCTGATCCGGACCGGCTGGCATATTTCCAAGGCTGCCGGCATGCTGGGCATAGACCGATCCACCCTTTACAACAAGATCAAGCGGTATGATCTGAAGCCGGAATAAAAGCGTGGTATCCATGAAACCGCCTGGTCAGATTATGGTGTCTCCTGTGGGTGATATTGCCGATGATCTTTGTGGGGCGGTGGCACAGAAAGCATCGGAAATGTTTAAAGCCGATGTCCGGATCACCCCGTTTTTGCCGGACATTGATTTTGCCTATGATGTGGACCGGAACCAGTACTGGTCCACCAGGGTGCTGGAAGAACTGGAAAAAAATGTCCCTGATCACTGCCTGAAGGTGGTGGCCATCACCAAAAAGGATCTGTTCATTCCCATTTTAACCCATGTGTATGGAGAGGCACAGCTGGGGGGCAGGGCTGCCGTTGTTTCCATCTCCCGGCTGAATACCGGCCTGGATGCCATGGATGCCGAAAAGTTCATGGACCGGATCGTCAAAGAAGCAATCCATGAACTTGGCCATACCTTTGATCTGCGTCATTGTGAAGACCCGCTGTGCATCATGCATTACTGTCGCAAAATTGCAGATGTGGACCAAAAGCTGAATCGGTTCTGCCGCTACTGCAGCATTTTTTTGGCCGACAGCATCAAGACCCTGGAGAAATAAAGGTTTTTATCAGCCGGGCCCTGTATATTTCCGGAATATTGCCCAGAATATCTCTGATCAGGGTACCGCCGTCCGCTGCTTTCAACCGGGTGGTATCCTCCAGAAATGCATGCAGCTTTTCAACCTGGGTGGCCATGAACCGCCGGCTGTCAGCCATGAACAACAGTTTTTTGAGATTCTGTTTGATATCCGGGCAGTGCACCAGGCATATCCACCCGTCAGTATACGGGGCGGTGGCCACCAGGTCAGGATTCTTTTTTATTTCCGGGTTGATCTGGGTGATGATGCCGGAAACCGCAGAGGAAAATGGTATGGAATATCTGTCGCGAAACAGGGTGAACCCGGCGTGTCCCTGTGTGACTTCTTTGCCCATCAGGGGGGATGCGATGTGGTCAATTTTTCCCACAAGCCGGGCACCGAAATCATCTATCCCCATGCGCACCAGGTCCTGGTCTTCGATCTTTATCCAGGTGTGTCCGGCAGACAGATAATACCCTGCCGGCAGAACCACCCCGCTGACGGTTTCAAAGTCCATGGGCTGCATCATGGCATGCACCTTGAAATGGTCATAAAAATACTGGTCAAATTCACAGTCAATGCAGTGGTAGGCTTTTGGACAGGCCTTAAAAGAAATTTTCCCTTTCATGTGGTGGATACAGGGGCGTTTGGCCAGCGGCTTTTTTTTGAGACGATCCTGCCAGAATACCAGAGAACCTTTTTTTCCGGAAGGGGTTTTTCCCTGGTCCAGAAGGCGTTGGTTTTGTCTGCATACGCGGTTCAAGGCCCGGTCAAACCGGCACACCGTACAGGAAAAATCCGTACAGCAATATTTTTTTGGAACCACCCCCGCCTGCATCCACAGGCAGTCAGGGGCAGTCCGTTGTGTGGTTTGAAACAGTTTCATGGGATTTCTCCGCAAACGGGTAAAAATTTATAGAAAGGTCCGGGTCAGCCGGTTCCATCCCAGGGCCGGCATGCCGCCGAAGACATCTCTTTGCAGAACACCGCCGTCAGCGGCCAGGGGGCCTGTGATCTCTTCAATCATTTTTTCAAGGGTGGTAACGTCATTGTCCAGCCAGGCAATGCTGGTTTCATCATCCATCAGGTCCCTTACCGCGCCTTTGATATCTGCATTGTGTACCGTGAACAGCCAGCCATCTCCGTAAGGATGATCCTGGGAGAGATCAGGCCGGGATCTTACGTTTTCATTGACCCGGGTGATCACCCCGTTCACCGGAGATCGGACATCTGCCTGGTTGTCACTGCGGCGGATTCCCCAGCCGGCTCTGGCCTGGTTCAGTTCCTGGCCCACCAGGGGCAGGTCAAAGCCATCCGGACTCCCCAGCACCTTGAAGGAAAAATCATCCATGCCCACCCGGATGATACCGCCGCTGTCAATGGCGGCCCAGGTATGGCCTGCATGAAAATAATAACCGTCGGCCAGGTCAAACCCCTTGACCTGGTTTGTTCTGGCTGGTTCATGGCCCCTGGCAGGGGTCAAAGCGTCCTCAAATACCTGGTCAAATTCGCACCGGTCGCAGTTGTAGTTCATGGGGCAGGTGCGCATGTCAGCGCGGCCGGTCATTGCATGGCGGCAGATGCGCCGGCTGCCCGGCTGCCGCCGCATGATCTCCTGCCAGGTGAGGTGTTTGCCGCTGGCTGCGGCCTTTCCCATGGCTGCGTCATATTTACATCCGGTGCAGTCATAATAATGGGTACAGTTTTTTCTGGCTGTTACACCGGCCTGCATCCAGATGCAGGGACGCGGGGTGCTGTTGCTGCCGGTTTCCCAGACAGGGCTGTTTTTTAAAACATCTTTTTTCAAAACAGAGTTTGTGGCTGTGGTTGTCATGGTGTGCCTCCTTTGTGTTGGTTATCCTTTATTTACAAGCCGTTAACACCTACAAGAGCAAAAACAATACCAGGGTCTGACCTGGTGATTAAAAAAAATGAACACCCGTGATTTCATGCGGGTTTTTCGATATCATTTTCAACTCAGGCAAAAATACCGGCAGGCGGGAAATGCCGGATTTTTCAACAAAGGTTTGTCCGGAACTGGATAAAAAGCGGGGCTCCACTTGACATCAGGATGTTTGGTGAGTTGTGGAATTTTACGACATCGTTGTGGGAATTTGCAGCAATTTATCCTGGCATACTTCCGTGTTTGTACAACTGCTTCCTGAAGATTACCCCTTTGGGTATACTGTGTTCGTCCCGAGATCCGGATGGCCTTGGGGGTTGGGGAACTTGCGCTTGTGTTTCTTGCCGGGCCTGTGATAGAAAATAAAGAGATTTCCATTTGTCGAAAAATGTGCAGGGGGTTTTTCATGGCCGGTGTTCCCCAGAATGAATTTGAGACTATCCTCAACGGGATCAGGGATTTTATTCTCATTATTTCTCCGGACCAGAAAATTCTGGAAGTGAATGAAGCCTTTTTGAAACACATGCAGTATCAGCGGAAAGATGTGATCGGTAAAAAATGCTATGAGGTGTTCCAGCGCATCACCCGGAAAAGCTCCAACTGCCATGATTGCTGCCCACTGGACCAGGTGGTCAGAAAAAGACGCCACTGCCAGGTGGAACTTTCCCGGATGGATCAGAAAGGCAAAACCTGGTACACGGAACTGACTATATTTCCCATCTGGGAGAAAAAAGGCAAAATTTTAAAATTTATCGAGATCAGCCGGGACATCACCAAACGCAAATCCGATGAAAAAAAGACCAGAGAACACCTGCAGAAAATGGTGGAGGAGCGCACCCGCCAGTTGAAAGAATCCCATGAGCAGCTTCTGCACCAGGACAAGATGGCATCTCTGGGAAAATTGTCCTCTTCCGTGGTACATGAAATCAACAACCCTGTGGCCGGCATACTCAATCTGGTGCTGCTCAGCAAACGGATATTAAAAGAAGACAGCATTACGGAATCGGAACTGGGTGTTTTTCAGCAATATCTGGATCTCATGGAGACCGAAATCCGCCGGGTCACCCGCATCATCGGCAATCTGCTGGCCTTTGCCCGGCAGTCCAAAATCGAGGTCACCCGGTTTGACGTCAACGAACTCATTGAACAGACCCTGATGATCAACGCCAACCTGCTGCGCCTCAACAAGATCCGGATCATCGAGGATCTTGAGAGAAACCTGCCGCTGATAAAGGGATCGGAAGACCAGATCCAGCAGGTGGTCATGAATCTGATCTCCAATGCCGTGGAGAGCATGGCCCAGGCCCCGAGAAAACGACTGACTTTGAAAACCGCCAGCACCCCGGACAAGAATGCCGTGAAAATGCAGATCACAGATACCGGGGCCGGCATACCTAAAGCATATATTTCCAAAATATTTGAGCCGTTTTTCACCACCAAAAAAAAAGGCAAAGGTGTGGGCCTGGGTTTGTCCGTGGTCTACGGCATCATAGAGGAACACGGCGGCAAAATGTATGTGGATTCAACCGAAGGCCGGGGCACCTGTTTTACCATTACCCTTCACACGGCAGGGCCGTCCTGAGGTTTCAAATGTCTTCAGGTGAATGGTATGAGAAAGATCAGGTGAAAACAGCCGCCGGCTGATCCGGATTCACTTCAATCTTTCGTTCTCCGATACGGTCGGA
>DATFKQ010000069.1:0-2814 GCA_035268565.1 Desulfotignum sp.
GGCCTTGACTGCCACCTGGTCCTGGAAGAACGGGTGAAAGGGTCCTACAAAGAAGATGCCAGCGGCAACAATTTTCTGTTTGAACTCATGGGGGTGAAAAGCATTGAGGTGGTGCCCGGCGGAACAGATATGATGGGGGCCATGGAAAAAAAGGCTGCCGCTCTTGAGGCCGAAGGCAGACGGCCGTATATTATCCCCGGGGGGGCATCAAATGCCATCGGTGCACTGGGATATGTGTCATGTGCTGCAGAAACAATGACCCAGCTCAATAACATGCACCTGAATATTGACCATATTGTTGTGCCGTCCGGATCTGCAGGTACCCATGCCGGCATGGTGGTGGGCATGGTGGGCGCCAGCAGTAATATCCCGGTCAGCGGTGTCAATGTGTCCAGAAAAAAGGATGTCCAGGAGGAAATCGTTTACAAACTGGCCCTTGCAACAGCCGAAAAACTGGGAATAAACACTGCCATTGACCGCAAAGAATTTGTGTGCTTTGACCAGTATGTGGGGCCGGGGTATTCCATCCCCACAGATGCCATGGTGGAGGCGGTGAAACTGTTTGCACAGACCGAATCGATTCTTCTGGACCCGGTCTATTCAGGCAAAACCGCGGCCGGATTGATTGATTTGATTCGAAAAGACCATTTCGCACCCGGTACAAAGGTGTTGTTTCTCCATACCGGTGGATCTCCTGCCCTGTATGCCTATATGGATACGTTTCGGAAATAGGGGGCAGAAACAACCGTCACAAACAGTCGGCAAACCGATGCATGAACAGCAGCTGCCACGGCATTCCAGGGCGGCTGCTGTTCCATTGCAGCCTGGCGGACAGACATTTCAGAGTGCATCAGCCGGGGCAATGTCCGGCACCAAACCGGCCAGCAGCGCAAATGGGTTACCTATAAGAAAGCAGATACCATGACACAGACCCGGGAAAAAATCGTGGGCATCATCGGCGGGATGGGACCTGAGGCCACGGTGGACCTGATGCAGCGCATCATCCGCCTGACACCGGCCACAGATGACAAAGACCATATCCGGTGCATTGTGGACAACAACCCCAAAGTGCCCTCCCGGATCAAAGCCATTATTGAAGGGGACGGGGAAGACCCCGGGCCGGTCATGGCTGACATGGGCCGGCGGCTGGAAACCTGGGGCGCCGATTTTCTGGTTATCCCCTGCAACACGGCCCACCATTATTATGATGCGGTGCAGCAGGCGGTAGACATACCGGTGGTCAACATGATCGACCGGGTGGTGGAACAGGTGAAAACACGGTTTGGCAAAGAGAAAAAGATCGGGATGCTGGCCTCTCCTGCCGTGGCCATCACCCAGCTCTATACCCGGCGGTTTGCGGCGCTGGGAATGGCGGATATCTGGCCGGATGCGGAACACCAGGACCTGGTTTTCCGTATCATCCGCCAGGTGAAGACCGGCCGCATCTCCCCGGATCTCCTTGCGCAGTATGCCAGGGTCTGTGATCATTTAAAGGAACAGGCGGTGCGGGTGGCCATTGTGGCGTGTACGGAACTGAGCGCCCTGGGCGGGGATCTGCCCCTTGCCACCATTGACGCTTCCCAGGTACTGGCCGAAGAGATCGTCCGGATTGTAAAACACCGATAGAAAACGGGGCGTTGACTGCCCCGATGCCGGGCAAGCATGAGTGTTGAAGAGTTTATCTCTGCATCTGTACCAGGGTATGGGATCAGTAAATCAGTGTGCCCTGGCCTGAAGCCACTTTTTGAAAGAAGTCTGGCTTTCTGCTGAAGGCTTTCCAGCAAGCAGATCTATTATGCTTATGTTTTCATCGTTTGACCCAATTCTCAACTGTTAAACGGTCAACTCTCTGGAATTCTGTCTCATTGTTTGTTACCAGGGTGATACCTCTGCTTAAAGCATGCGCTGCTATAGTTCTTCGCAGATGAATTGATACTAATTTTGGCCACATTCCTGCTCCTCAGATAATATATCTTCAGTCCAGAAACTATCTTCAATATCCCTCACTTTTTTGATAATTTCTGTGCATGTTTTTCCTGTCACCTTTTCAAAACCGACTTCAAGTTGTTTTATAAGATTTTTCATTGTGAAGTCTGAATTCCTGGCTATGTGGTTTTTTACAACACCCCAGCATGTTTCTATAGGTTGCAGTTCAGGGTGGTAGGGAGGTGTCCGGATAACTTCATGACCATTGGAGCGTGCAATCTCATCAATTGCATAAGACGGTTCAGGCGCTATTTTCTTCAAAATTTCAACCAGTTCCGGTTTCAGACAATCAGTGCGGCAATATATTTTATTTTTCTCCAGCCACTCCAATATTCTTTTCTTGGAACAAAGAGACGTCGGTGGTGAATGTCCAGCAAGAGTGTTGTGATAGGATGCATTATCCATTATGATCAGGCTATTTGGCGGGATGTTTTCAAGGAGCATTTCTACAAACCATTTTTGGAATAAATCTGAGTTCATTTGTCCATGGTAATCTCCGGTTTTTTTCGTGCTTTTGAAAACAAGCTTTGCGCCCGGAACCCACCCGGATTTGGTAATCGCATTGATGATAATCAATCTTTCACCCTTACCTGTCGGTTTCTGTACCCATGGGCCATCTTCTCCTGAATACCAAATAAAATCATTGCTATGGTTCTTATTCACATAAGACTCATCCAGATAGACTTCCGGTCGAATTGTTTCATCACCGGATACTCTATTATCTCTCTTTTTCCTTAAATAACGCTGCCGGGCGGCGACCACATGATCCTTTTCCTTCAGATGCTGTGAACGTGTTCCCTTGCCAAATTCAAATCCCCATCGATTGAG
>DATFKQ010000070.1:0-9442 GCA_035268565.1 Desulfotignum sp.
AGCACCCGGCATGGCTTTTTTCCATGCCAGGGGGATGGACATGTGGAACGCCCTGCTGGATTACTGGCGCCAGACCCACCGGGCCGCCGGATATGTGGAAACCAAAACCCCGGTCCTGCTCAACCGCAAACTGTGGGAAAAGAGCGGTCACTGGGACAACTACCGGGAAAACATGTACACATCGGTCATCGATGACGAGGAATATGCCATCAAGCCCATGAACTGCCCCGGCGGCATGATCCTGTTCAAGACCCGGTCCTGTTCCTATCGGGACCTGCCCCTGCGGGCCGGGGAAGTCGGCCTGGTGCACCGTCATGAACTGTCCGGGGCCCTGTCCGGCCTGTTCCGGGTCCGGTCCTTTCACCAGGATGATGCCCATATTTTCATGACCCCGGACCAGATCGAGACAGAAGTCCTGGGGGTGCTGCATCTGTCTGAAAAAATCTATCAGCAGTTCGGCCTGACCTTTCACCTGGAACTGTCCACCCGGCCGGAAAAATCCATCGGCACGGATGCCCAGTGGGAACAAGCCACCAGCGGCCTGGAAAAGGCCCTGAAGCAGTACGGCCAGGAATACATCATAAACGAAGGAGACGGGGCATTTTACGGTCCCAAGATCGATATCCATATCAAAGATGCCCTGGGAAGAACCTGGCAGTGCGGCACGGTGCAGCTGGACATGGCCCTGCCGGAACGGTTTGATCTGACTTACAAGGGCCAGGACAATGAAAAGCACCGACCCATCATGATCCACCGGGTGATCTACGGTTCCATGGAGCGGTTCTTCGGCATCCTGGTGGAGCATTTTGCAGGCAGATTCCCTTTGTGGCTGGCCCCGGTCCAGGCCGTGATCCTGCCCATCACCCAGGACCTGACCGATCATGCAGAATTAGTGAAAAAAGACCTGGATGCGGCCGGCATCCGATGTGAGGTGGATCTGCGCAATGAAACCCTGAAAAAGAAAATCAGGGAAGCCCAGGTCAATTATGTTCCGTTGATCATCACCATCGGCGAAAAGGAAAAAGAGACCAAAACCCTGTCTGTGCGCACCCTGGACGGCAAGGTAAAAATGGGGGTTTCCATGGAAGAGTTTGTCGCACCGGTCCTGGGCCATATTAAAGAACGGATCCTGGATGACATTGTTCTGTAACCATTATCCGGGCCGGGCAGGTTCCCTGAACAGCCCGGCCATGGACTTGCAGCGCGCGCTGTTGTCACGTGTGTCTGCCCCCCGCATCGAGGTGGACCTGGATGCCGTTGCCCGCAACACCCGGGTGCTGCACCAGGCCTGTGCCCCGAACACCTCTCTGATGGGGGTGGTCAAGGCCAACGCATACGGACACGGGGCAGCTATAGTGGCAGACACAGTCCTGTCCCACGGGGCAGATTATCTGGGGGTAGCCCGCATGTATGAAGCAGTTCAGCTGCGGGAAGCCGGTATTCAGGCCCCTGTCCTGGTATTCGGTGACACCCTGCCGGTTTGGGCCGTGCAGGGGGCCGGGCTGAACATCCAGGTTACTCTCACCGGTCTTGAGGCGGCAAAAGCCCTCAATGAAGCGGCCAGGGCTGCCCGCACCCTTGTCTTTGCCCACATCAAGATCGATACCGGCATGGGACGGCTTGGACTGTGCCCGGGCCTGGACATGTCCGGCACCCTGACAGACCTGAAATCCATGATGCAGATGGACAATCTGGCCATAGAAGGGATCTATACCCATTTTGCCAATGCCGATGCTGTGGATTTAACCCATGCAGAACAGCAGCTGGCCCTGTTCACGCAGGTTCTTGACCGGCTGGATGCTGACAACCTGCTGCCGAAAATCATCCATGCCGCCAACAGTGCGGCCACCCTGAGCCTGCCCCGGAGCCATTTCACCATGGTCAGGCCCGGCATCGCCCTGTACGGACTGTGCCCGGGCCCGGGGGTCGACTGCACAGGTCTTACGCCGGCCTTGTCCATCATATCCACCATCACCCAGATAAAACAGGTGCCAAAAGGATTTGCCGTATCCTATGGCAGCACCCATGTCACTGACCGGCCCACCACCATTGCCACCGTGCCGGTGGGGTATGCGGACGGGTATTCCCGGCTGCTTTCCGCAAAAGCCCACATGCTGGTGAGAGGGCAGCGTGCCCGGGTGGCGGGCCGGGTGTGCATGGATTTTACCATGATCGATGTGGGCCATATCCCGGATGCCGCTTTCGGCGATGAAGTGGTGGTGATGGGAACCCGGGGAAGTGAAACCGTATCAGCCGATGAACTGGCAGAACACACCGGCACCATCAATTACGAGGTGGTGGCCGGGCTCACCAGCCGCCTGCCTGTATGTTACCGAAAACAACCCATTGTGGCCTCCCCCGGCATCCCTGGCCCGGAACAACCAGATCACGGGAACATCCAGGAAAATGACAGGGAAACTTAAAAAAAGGACGCTGCACCTATGACACCTGATTTCAACTGGGATAAAGGTGTCTGGAATTCCAGGCGGACCCATGACCGTGTAAGGGTATGCATTGCCGGGGACTGGGCCCCCATCCGGCATTTTGCACCCGTTATGGCACAGGATCCGGCAGCGGTTTACGGCGATCTGTTTGACCGCCTCAACACAGCCGACCTGAAGATCTTCAACCTGGAATCCCCCCTGGCCCGCACCGGCAACCTTGCGGTGAAAAGTGGAGCCGCCTTCCGGGCAGATCCCTGCCACGCCGCCTCCCTGGGCGTATTGTCTGTGGATGCGGTCACCCTGGCCAACAACCATATCTGGGACTGCGGCCTGCCAGGATTCAACCAGACCCTGGAAACCCTGACAGACCACGGCATCCGATGGACCGGTGCCGGGCGGAACCTGGCCGTGGCTGCCACTCCCCTGGTTCTGGAAAAAAACAGCCTGAAAATCGGCATTCTCAATTTCAGTGAAGGGGAAGACCTCACCTGCGCCACCCCCGGGACCCCCGGGGTCATGGGATGGGAACCGGTCATGGTGGAGGCACAGATACGAAACCTGCGCAGCACCGTGGACCTGGTTGTGGTGATTGCCCACTGCGGCATTGAATACATGCCTTTTCCAGCCCCCTATGTGACAGCAGCATTTCAGAACCTGGCAGCAGCAGGGGCTGATCTGGTGGTGGGCCACCATCCCCATGTGCCCCAGGGGCTGCAGATCCACAAAACCACCCCCATATTTTACAGCCTGGGCAATTTTGTTTTTTTTCAGCACACAGACCTTTTGTTCCGCAAACTGGGGTTTGTTTTATTTGCGGAACTGGACTGCCAGGGCCTGGCAGGCCTTGAGATGGTGCCCTATCAGATCCATGACCAGGGCCTTCGCAGCCTGACCCCAAAGGAAAACCACCATTTTTTCACCGCCTTCAGACGGGTGTCCGGACAGATCAACACCCCCGGGGGCCGTAAACAGGCCTGGCATGCCCTGATCCAGTATTACGCCGCCCATATGCTGGAACCGGAACTGACAGCAATTTTTGACAAACTGAAAACAGATCCCGCCAAAGGGGCGGCCATGTTCAGAAACCGTCTCACCACACTGCAGCACAGTCAACTGCTCACAGACACCATGTCCCGGATCATGGCAGACCGCCTGGATGACGTTTCCTCCCGGCCAAAATCCCTCATCCGTGAATGGATGACCCGGAAAACCGGCCAATGACGATTCAGGTATCTGACACAGCAACCATTGTGGTTACTGATTCAGGCCTGGGGGGATTGTCGGTATTTGCCGCCATTGCAACCGGACTGGCCCGGACCTGCCCCTGGTCCGGGGTGGACCTGGTCTATTTCAATGCCTGGCCTGAAAAAGACAGGGGATACAACCATTACCCTGACATGGCGCACAAGTCCCGGGTGTTTGACAACGCCCTTGCCGCCATGGCCCGGCTGCGTCCCGATGCCCTGGTCATTGCCTGCAACACCCTGTCCGTGATCTATCCTTACACAGATTATTCCAAAGCCGCCCCTGTACCGGTGCATGACATCATCGGCCAGGGGGTGGACATGATTGCGGCAGCCCTGATCCCGGACCCTGAAACCGGTGTGATCCTGTTTGGCACCCCCACCACAGCCGAATCCCGGATACATGCCCAGGGGCTTATCCGCAAAGGCATCGCCCCGGACCGCATCGTCAATCAGGGGTGTGTGAACCTGGCCGGCACAATAGAAAGAAACCCTTTTGACCCGGACCTGCCTGCAATGATCCAGAACAATGTGGACCAGGCCATGGCAGCCGGGGCCGGCCAGTTTCATCAGGTGGCCGCGGGCCTGTGCTGCACCCATTTCGGGTATTGCCGCAACCTGTTTTCCTCGGCCATTGCCGGGCACACCGGCCGCCCTCCCCTGATCCTGACCCCCAATCAGATCCTGGCAGACCAGGTGCTTTTTCAGGCGGCACAGATGATCTCCCGGAACAGCATGCCCCGGTCCGGGATACCCGAGGCGCAGGCCGGCCCTCCATCTGTGATGGATATCCGGATCATGTCCCGGGTGCCATGGGAACCAGAACGAATCACTGCCTATGAAACCCTGTTTGCCCCCCATGCCCCCCGGGTGGCAAAAGCATTGACCAACTATCATTTCAACCCGGATTTGTTCAAGATCCAGCCATAAGGAGACTTTTTCATGAAAACCATTCTGCTGCTCACCGGTCCGGCAGGCGATGCCCAGGGCTGGGGCGACATTGGGGTGACCAAAAGCATGTGCCGGGCCATAAAGGACAGCGGACATGACAGCCGCATCGCTTTTGTATCAACCATGGCAGAATTCCTTGCCGCCATGGAAGCAGGCGGTTTTGACATGGTCTGGAGCGCCCTCTACCATATATCAGACAAAAGAGATATCATCGGGACAGGAACCGGCCAGTGGCTGGCTGATTATTTTGATGCCCATGCCATTCCCTATATCGGTCCGGACAGCGCCACTATGAAACGGCTTATCAACAAGACCGCCACCCATGACCTGCTGGCAGCCAAGGGCATAAAGGTGCCGTTTCATATACAGATTGCTCCGGGACAGGCTGTGCCGGACATCACATTCCCCGCATTTGTCAAACCCAGCTGTGAGTCCCGGTCCGTGGGCATCAGCGATGATTCTGTGGTCCATACCCCGGAAGAACTGGCCCGGCAGACAGCCTATATCCACACCAATTTTGACCAGCCCGCCCTGGTGGAAGAATACCTGCCCGGCGATGAATACACCGTACTCATGCTGGGCAACGGCCGGCTGCAGAAGTTTCTGGCCGGGCAGGTGGAAGTGGCGCCCGGGCTTTTCGGCAGATACCCCATTCTGCGCAGCGACCTGCGGGGTGTGGGCGTAACCCGGATAAAGCGGGCCGGAAAAATGGAAGACCGGGCAGTTGCTCTGTGCAAAACCGCTGTGGAAGCCCTGCATTGCCTGGACCATGTGCGGGTGGACATGCGGATGGATGCACAAGGGGATTTGAAAATCATCGAAGCCAACGGCATTCCCGGGCTCAAGCCGGTAAAAAGCTGGAGCCCCCAGCTCTTTAGTCTATACCACGCCACCGGCAAAGGACCTGACCGGGACTATCAGGAACTGATCCACTGCATTGTGTCTTCCGCTATGGAGCGGTATGGCCTGGCATGACAACGGCGTTTCAGAAAAAATAAAATAATTATTGTCCATCCCATTCCAATTTTATGATATATTCTTAAAATAGCGTCATAAAAAAAAGAATTTTGAATCCAGGGAGATGATAATTCATTCATGTTACTTGAATATATCCAGGCAGGTCTCAGGCACGCAAAATACGAAATTTTATCAGATGACGGCAGTTACTATGGTGAAATTCCTGAATGCAATGGGGTTTATGCCAATGCGGAAACGCTTGAAGCATGTCGCGAAGAATTAATGGCTGTCTTTGAAGAGTGGATACTCTTTAGAATTTTCAGGAATCTTTCTATGCCCACCATCGACGGCATAGACCTGACGGTCAAGGAAACCGCCTGAATGCCCCCCTTTGGTACAATCAAAAGAAAGGACCTGATTCACTTTCTGAAAAAAACTGCATTTGAGGGACCTTATTCAGGAGGCAAACACCAATTCATGATCAAAAACGATATTACCATACGCATTCCCAATCCGCACAAAAGTGACATTGGAAAAGAACTTCTTGCCAGAATTCTCCGGCAGACAGGTATAAGAAGAGATGAATGGGAAAAACTTTGACACACTGAACACAGACATAATTTCTGGAGGCACTTATGACACAGACATTTCAGCCGGGCGATGCCCTGATCGTGGTGGATGTTCAAAATGATTTCTGCCCCGGAGGGGCACTGCCAATAGAAAACGCAGATGCGGTGATCCCTGTTCTGAACCGCTGGATTGCCGATGCTGCCTCCGCCGGCGTGCCGGTGTTTGCATCCCGGGACTGGCATCCGGCAGGGCATATGAGTTTTGAGCAAAGCGGCGGACCATGGCCCCCCCACTGCATCCAGGACAGCGACGGTGCCCGCTTCCATCAGGATCTCGCATTGCCGAATACAGCAGTTATCGTAACCAAGGGGGTACGGTTTGACCAGGACCAGAACTCCGCCTTTGACCAGACCGGTCTTGACGTAAGGCTGCGCGCCGACGGGATCAGCCGGGTGTTCATCGGTGGGCTTGCCGAGGATGTATGTGTGCTGGCAACCGCCCTTGACGCTGCACAAGAAGGGTTTGAAACCATCCTGATTGCCGACGGCGTCCGCCCGGTAGATCCAGTGGGCGGTGAAAGTGCCCGCCTGCAGATGAAAACTGCCGGTATACAATTTGCAGGCAACAGCTCGATGTAACGCATAGAATCATGGCACCGGAACTCAAAATAAACCCCATCCATGCCATCATCGAAAAATGGCGCGTATTCAAACGCAGTGATGAAGACCGCCGCCAGAAAAAACCGCCGCAGCAGCGTGCCAAAGACAATATGGCCCTGCTTACTGAAATCGCCCATGAGACCCACACCCATCTGGAAGCTGCAAATGCACCGTTCCGGCTGTGCGTATATGAAAAAGGCGATGATGTGTATATCGATGTGGTTACCCTGGATAAAAAAGGCGGTATCAAACAGACCTTCCGCCATGACATCACCTATGATGAACTGGAGGACATCCTCCTGCAACTCAATACCGGCAGAGGTCTGGTATATAACACAACCGCCTGATCCAGCCTCCGGGGTATTGTAAAACCTGCTTGCCATCCATGACCATCCATATTACAGTAACCTGTCAGATCACAACCCCATACCCATAGATTGCAAGGAGTATAAACCATGACAAAAAAAGCATTCCAGGATTATTATTCAGAAGAATTCAGCCACTGCTACGGCTGCGGCCGCAAAAACGAGCATGGCCATCAGATTAAAAGCTATTGGGATGGAGAAGAAAGTGTGGCTGTTTTTCAGCCCGAACCCTATCACATAGCCATACCCGGATTTGTATACGGCGGACTGATCGCCTCTCTCATGGACTGCCACGGCACCGGCACGGCAGCGGCCGCCACTTACAGAGAACAGGGGCGGGCAATGGACACTGAGCCTCCCCTTCGATTTGTCACCGCTTCTCTGAAGGTGGATTTTCTGGCCCCCACCCCCCTGGGGGTTCCCCTGGAACTTAGGGCCACGGTATCCCAGATCACCCCCAAAAAAGTGGTGGTGGATGAAACAGTGACGGCCAACGGCAAAACCTGTGCCACCGGCCAGGTCATTGCCGTGAAAATGCCGGATTCCATGCTGGCCGGAAAAGAACCACAGTCCAGATAACCTCAAAGTAATGTTCATCCATATCAAAAGACGGTGGTGGAAAGGCATATCAGATATATTATGAGATTTTGGAGAAGACTCAAATGATGCTTGTAACAGCAGAACAGATGCAGGCCATGGACAGTTTTACCATCAATGAATTTAAAATCCCCGGACTGGTGCTGATGGAAAATGCCGGAAGGGGTGCCTGTGATTTTTTCATGGAAACTTTCACCCCTGACCGGTCCACCCGGGTAGCTGTCGTGGCTGGCCGGGGCAACAACGGGGGAGACGGGTGGGTCATGGCCCGGTACCTCATGGAAAAACACATTCCTGTAACTGTTTTTTTGCTGTCGGAAAAAGACAAGGTATCAGGAGATGCAAAAACCAACATGGATTTTGTGGAAAAACTGCTTCCCCATTTCCCCGAATCTGCTGTTGTACAAATTGCTGATGCCGCAGCACTGGCAAAGGAAAAATCCCGGATAGTCCATCAGGACCTGTTTATAGATGCCATTTTCGGCACCGGTCTGAACTCGGATGTGAAAGGCTTTTTCAGGGATGTGATCCAGTGCATCAACCAGACCCAAAAGCCGGTATTTGCCGTGGATATCTCTTCGGGCCTCAACGCAGACACCGGAAAGGTATGCGGTGTCTGTATAAAAGCGTCTGCTACAGCCACTTTTGCCTTTGCCAAAATCGGCCACATTCTTTATCCGGGAAACCAGTACACCGGCAAACTGCGGGTCATTGACATCGGCATTCCCGGGTTTGCCGCCCAGGACCAAGATATCCGGTTCCAGGTACTGGAAAAATACCGGATTGCACAGTTTTTTCCCCCCAGGCAGTTCAACAGCCACAAAGGAGACTTCGGACACCTGATGATTGTGTCAGGCTCTGTGGGAAAAACCGGAGCTGCCGCCCTGTGTGCCAACGCAGCCCAGCGGTGCGGCACCGGCCTTGTGACCCTGGGTGTGCCAGCCGGCATCAATGCCGGTCTGGAGCCCATGGTAACAGAGCCCATGACCGTTCCTCTGCCGGAAACCCAATCAGGTGCCCTGTCTGCTGCAGGCCTGAACAAGATCCTGGCTCTGGCCAAAGACAAACAGGCACTGGCTCTGGGACCGGGCATGGGAACCGATCCTGAAACCCGGAAACTGGTGCTCTCCCTGGTAGAAAACTGCTCTCTTCCCCTGATTATGGATGCAGATGCCATCAACTGTATTGCAGAAAAACCTGAAATACTTGCATCCAGACCGTCACCGGCTGTACTGACCCCCCACCCAGGAGAAATGGCCAGGCTGGCAGGTTTCAGCGCCAGGCAAGTCCAGGCAGACCGGCCGGGCACTGCCCGGAAATTTGCCGAAAAATACAATACGATTGTGGTACTCAAAGGCGCCCAGACACTTATTGCCCTGCCTGACGGACAAGTATTCTTATCTCCCACCGGTAACCCTGGCATGGCAACGGCCGGCATGGGAGATGTGCTTACCGGCATGATTTCCGGTCTGGCTGCCCAGGGATTTTCTCTGGAAAATGCCGCTTTGGCCGGCGTTTATATTCACGGCCTCTGTGGAGACATGCTGGTGGAAAAAATCGGTCCCTTCGGCTTTGTGGCCTCGGATATGACCAGCGCCATTCCCGGCGCCATGCACAGGATGCAGACATGCACCAGGTGATCACCCGGGCAGACG
>DATFKQ010000071.1:0-7194 GCA_035268565.1 Desulfotignum sp.
CAATGAAGTGCGGCATCCCGTCCTCTGGTTGAAAACCATGCCGGCATCTTTTACCAGGCCCCCTCCGACGCTGACGGTCCGTTCACAGGACACCACCAGGGGCTCCCCGTAGAAGCGCATGCTGCTATAGCAAATATTCAGGGGAGCTGTTTATCCAGGATAATGGGAGGGGATTTTGCATTTTTGGGATTTGCAAAGATCGGGTGCGGTTAATAGTTAACTGAAAAATTTTGCGAAAGAGGTTTGAAACTTTTATGGAAAAAGGCGATACTCGCCTTTGCGCATACCAAAACAGTATGCCGCTTTTCAGGTAAAAATAAGGAGAATGGTTAATGAAATATTTTTTTAAGCCCCAAGGAATTGCTGTTGTGGGTGCCACCGCCAGTAAAGAAAAGGGTGGGAATATTATTGTTTCAAATCTTAAAAAAGGGTATTCGGGAAAAATTTATCCGGTAAACCCCGGATACAAAGAAATTGAAGGATTACCCTGTTATCCGTCGGTTGCCGATGTGCCGGATCCTGTGGATCTGGCCATTGTATTTGTAGCAGCCCACATGGTACCCGGGGTGATTGAAGACTGTGCGCAAAGAAACATTTCCGGTGTCATGATCCAGTCGGCAGGATTTTCAGAAACCGGATCCAAAGGCAGCGCACTGCAGCAAAAGATCAAACAGATTGCCGAAAAAACCGGCATCCGGCTGTGGGGACCCAACTGCATGGGTCTGGTTGATGCCAACCGGAATTTTGTATTTTCTACGGTGAGCCCGGCCATATGGGATACCGGTCTTACCTGCGGCAAGGTGTCCCTGATCGCCCAGAGCGGCATGCTGGCAGGGGCCTTTCTCATCGATCTCATGTCCCACGGAACCATGGGGATTTCCAAAGTCTGTTCCATAGGCAACAAGATGGATGTGGATGAAAACGATCTTCTGGCATATCTGATGGATGATCCGGAAACCGCAGCCATCGGGTTATATCTGGAATCGTTTACCGACTGCCGGCGGTTCATGGCCCTGTCCCGCAGAACGGCAAAACCCATTGTGGTTCTGAACGGGGGGAAAACAGCCGGTGGTGCAGCTGCGGCAGTGAGCCATACGGCCAGTCTTTCAGCCAGCGGCGTCATCGTAAGCGGTGCCATGGCCCAGGCCGGTATTGTGGAAGCCATTGGATTTTATCAGCTGGCCGATTATTGCAAAACCCTGGCCATGTATCCCAATATACCAGCCAGAGGCAAAAACCGTGTGGCTGTTTTAACCTACACCGGTGCAGCAGGGATCGTTTCCGCCGATATCATGGACAGGCACAACCTGGCATTGTCACAACTTGATACCGCTACCCTGGAGGAACTGCAGACCGTCTTCCCGGAATGGATGCCGCCGTCCAATCCCGTGGATATGTGGCCGGGAATCATTCTGAACGGTTCAAAAAAAACCTATGCCAGGGCCATGGCAGCAGTGTGCGCTGATCCAGGAGTGGATGCAGTGTTTGTCCATTGTTTTGCCGGCGGGTTCAGTCTTGAAACTGATCTTGACATGATGGCAAAAACAGCAAAGCAAGCGGGCAAACCTTTGGTCTGCTGGATATCGGGTGAACGGGACCGGGTGTATCAGTTCCAGGTGTCGGCACAAAAGACAGGCATACCCGTATTCAGGGAAGTGGTGCGGGCAGTGGAATGTCTGGGAATGCTGCTGAACCGCCCTGTGGGGAATGAAACAGATGACCGTCCGGATCCTTCTGAACAGATCCGCCGGCTGAAAAGCGATACCCGCCTGCATGTGCTCACATCCGAAAAAGGGACACTGGATGAATATGTATCCAAGCAGGTCCTGGGGGCGTGCGGCATTCCAACGGTGGAAGAAAAACAGGTTTTTTCCCTGGAACAGGCACTCCAGGCTGCGGACGATTTCAGGTTTCCCCTGGTTGCCAAGGGCATGGTTTCCGGCGTATCACACAAGACGGAATCCAATCTGGTCCACCTGGGCATCGCATCAGAGCAGAACCTTGAAAGTGCCGTGACAAAACTGCTGCAGGCCATGCCGGACCGCGGCAGTATCCTGATCCAGAAACAGATCCAGGGAAAAATTGAACTGGTGGCAGGTTTTGTCAGAGACCCCCGGCTGGGTCCCTGTGTCATGTGCGGGCTTGGCGGGGTGTTTGCCGAAGTACTCAATGACACCGTTTTCGGGGTGGCCCCGCTGACACTGCCGGATGCATTACAGATGATTGACCGGCTGAAATGCCGCAATGTGCTCGAAGGGTTCCGGGGATTTGATCCGGTGGACAAAAAGGCGCTGGGCCGTATCCTTGTCACCCTGGGTAATCTGGGATGCGCATATCAGGGTATTCAGGAAATTGACATCAATCCCTTGATCATCGAAAACGGGAATCCCATTGCTGTGGACGGACTGGTGGTGCTGGAAGAAGGCAACCGGACATGACACATTCAAAAGCATTGTTTGCCGTGTTGACCGCAGGCACCCTGTGGTCATTCGGGGCACTGACCATCCGGTACATGGTGGATCCCCAGGACTACCGCTGGCAGTACCTTTTTTTCAGAGGCCTGACCGTGGCCGGTATTTTATGTACCTATCTGATGGTCAGAGACAGACACCGGTTTGTCCAAAATTTTCAAAAAATCGGAATATCCGGGATTATCGGTGCGCTGGGCCTGGTGGGGGCCTTTATTTGTTTTATCTGGTCCATCACCCTGACCACGGCGGCCAATACCTTGTTTTTGTTTGCCACCATCCCCTTTATTGCCGCATTCATGGGGATTGTCATCCTCAAGGAAAAAATCCGTCCCATTACCTGGATTTCCATGGCCATCGCCTTTACCGGTATCGGGGTGATGGTGATTGAAGGGCTGGAAGGGGGCAGTCTGCCGGGGACGGTCACCGGGTTTGCTGCGGCATGCGGGTTTGCCACTTTTTCGGTCTCCCTGCGGGTGAGAAAGGAAACCCCCCAGTTTGCCACCATTGCGTTGGCCGGCATCCTGTGTGCCGTGATCACTGCTGCCATCATGCAGATACAAAGCGACTCCATGCTGATGCCCGGCCGGAATATTCTGCTGAGCATGGTCCATGGCTCCCTGGTGGGTGTGGGGTTACTTCTGTTCTCCTTAGGTGCCAGATATTTCCCGGCGGCGGAACTGAATCTGCTTTCTCTGTTCGAGGTTGTCGGCGGGGTCATCTGGGTCTATCTGCCGGTCTTCGGCATCAATGAGGTGCCCAGTATGCTGACCGTTGTGGGGGGCTGCATTGTCTGTGGGGCGATTATTCTGAACAGCATGGGGGCAGGACAGGAACCGGTGCCTGCAAAACCATTGTGAAATCAAGGCTTTTTTTGCTGTGTTTCAGGTCTGCAGCAATCAAAAAATTCGGCCAGGGTCAGGGGCCAGCACGCCGGGCGGATTTTTACAGGCTGATCACCGCCGCATCACAGGACATGTTGATGAATTCCGCAGCCGAGGCCATGCGGGCGCCTTCAATGAGATCCGTTTCCTTGATCTGCCGGGCAGCGGCACAGGGCGTACACACCAGAATCGGAACCTCATGGGCCTGGAGATAAGCCAGAAGATCATCTGCCACATCCCCGGTGGCGGCCCTGACATGTGTGATGATGCCCTGTTTGGCCAGATACACCCCTTCATCCAGCAAAAACAGGCAGGTGTTCTTTCCCTCCTTGTGGGCGATGGTGGCCAGGTGGATGGCCCGGGTGGCGCGGTTGGTATCGTTGGTGCCGCAGGACAGTGCAATGACAACGTTGTTTGTCATGTTTTCCTCCTCGTATAAAGATTTATATATTGGGGTTGAAATCCTATTGCCGGATGACGGTTCATGTCTTCCTGCAAAAAGCTTCTCTTATTTCAGCCATGTGGTCAACCAGAATTTTCATATAGGCATGCTCCAGGTCGATCATTTCTTCATCTTTTTTCCTGAGCCATTCCGACAGCCAGGCAAACCGCAGGGCCAGCACATATTCCGGAAAAAACCGCCATCCGGTTTCACTGATCACAGCGTTTTTGTGCAGTTCATCCACGAACGTCATGACCATATCCATGCCAAGACCATTGGGGTTCTCGATACCGGCACACCCCACAAAATTGGCCGCATCATAAACATCCGGTTTGATCCCGGCAAATTCCCAGTCAATCACTGCCTTGATTTCATTATTGTTCCAGATGACATTCAGCAGGTGCAGATCACCGTGGCAGAACGCCAGGGGCAGGTGATCATGGGCCGGCATGAACCGTGACTCAAGACAATCCAGCACCGGCAGAAAACGGTCATGAACCGGCCGGTCATGAATTTTCATGGTTTCAAACAGTGCATGGATATAGGTTTTGATGGAAAACCGGGGAAATGATATGTGCAGCTGCATGCCGGTTGCTGATTCAGCCATCCGAGTTAGGAACCGGGCAGTATTTTTTCCTGTTTCAAAGGAGGACAGATAATCCGGCCGTTTCAAAGGGGTCCCTTCAAGGTATACAGACAGTTGAAAGCAGAGGCCTTCAAAAAAAGGAAGAAACTCTCCGCTGACTGATTTTCGGTACCGCAGCACCTGGGTCAGGCCCCGGGTCGATAAATAATCCACCGCCTTTGCCACCCGGTCCCGGACCGCCCATTTTTTTGTATCGAATTGCTCGACCAGAAAAAGCCGGCCCTGTTTATCTTCAATCACCATCCGTGACAGTGCCCGTTCCGGGCTGCCCTGGATGCCAATATCCGGCCGGACACAGTGGATATCTATCTGCCACTGGTCACAAATCCACTGGTGCAGATCTGTGCTGGACCAGTCAACCATCTTTCCTTTCATTCTTTAAAGCTGTTGTGGCAATAGGTTTCCCTGACCCTGAATGCGGCGGCCAGGGCCAGAAGGGAAAACAGGACCATGGCGATGAAGCCGTTCTGGTAGTCAGCAGCACTGTAAACCCGGACCCCGGCCGCCATGGTGCCGTCCCAGGTTCGATCGGCTATGTAGCCCACCAGGGGCTGGGCCAGGGCTGTGCCGATGAAGCACCCGGTGTTGACGACGCTGACCCCCATGCCGGACAGGTGCGGATGGACAATCTCCTTGGCTGCGGCAAAGGTGATGACAAAACCGGATGCCGCAAATCCCATAAAGACAAAAATAATATATCCGGTGATGCCGCTGTTCCACGGCAGGTACATCAGCATGGGCCAGGACAGCAGATAGGCGGCAGTGGCTGAAATCAGAAACGGCTTTCTTCTGCCGGTCCTGTCGGAGATCCATCCCCAGAACAAAGCGCCCAGGGCGAAGCTGAACAGCTGGGCTGTTATGAGGTTGGCTGCACCGGCCCGGCTAAGAAGATGGACATCCTGCAGATAGCGGATCCCCCAGAGCCCCATGAAGGCATAGCTGCTGCCGATCATTCCCAGCTGGACCCAGAATCCGGGCCAGACCTTCAGGGTCATGGACACACTTTTCAGATTGGTCACCCAGTGGCTGTTGTGAATTTCAAAGCGGCCGGCATAGGTGTTGGGGGGATCAAATCCCATATCCTGCGGTTTGTTTCTGACCACCAGGAATCCGGCCAGGGCCAGGCACAGAGAAAGGCCCCCGATACCTGTAAAAACCGTTCGCCACTCAAAAACCGTCAACACCTGGGACAGGGGGCCGGCCGCCAGGATCGATCCGAGATTGCCGAAAAAAAGGGTGAGCCCGCTCATGATACCGAACACCTTTTCATGGAACCACACCGCGTTGTTTTTCATGATGGAAATAAAAACCACAGACACCCCGAGTCCCACCAGAAACCGGCCGGCAAGCGCTATTTCAAACCCTGGGGCCAGGCCGAAAACAATGGAGCCGGTGCCGGCGACCAGGTTCCCGAAAATGATGGATGTCCGGGTCCCCAGGGTATCGGCGAGCACGCCGGACGGGATTTGCATCACAGCATACACCGCAAAATAAACAGCGGCCAGAGACCCTAAGCGGGCCCCGCTGATGCCGAAGTCCGCCATGAGAAATTCCGACACCACTCCCGGTGCCATGCGATGAAAATACACCAGGATATAGGTGAGAATGAGAATGAAGAATATGGACCACCTGGCCAGCTCAAACCGGAAATATCGCGGGTTGGAAATATTGCCAGCGTGCTGTTTCATATGAAATTTCCTTCATTCCGGTGATTTTTGCACACATCCACTCCATGTGCCGTTGCCGCCTCGTCAACCGATGCGGTGGCAGTTTCAGGCACCATGATGTGATGGTCCATGTGATAATCTGAAAAATATTGTTTGACTGCTTCCAATGACATATGGTTATTCTTGTCCTTTATTTGAGGTGCTTTCCAATGGAAAAGGCATCGCCGATTTTGCTGCCCACACTGAAATACGCCTTTTCAGCGGTGGCATAAAGAATCGGCCTTATCTTCTCAATGGCCGGCAGACCGGTTTCCGATAGAATGGATTCATCTGCTTTGATATCCAGTATTTCACCGACAAACTGGGTGTGCAGTCCTATCTCCAGCGTGTGTAACAGCTTACATTCCAGAACCAAAGGAAATTCCTTGACATAAGGGGCATTAACCTGGTCACTTTTTACCGGTGTCAGTCCGGCGGTTTTGAACTTGTCCGCATTTTTTCCAGATGCCATGCCCAGATAATCTGCTGCTTTCACATATTTTTCTGAAGGGATGCTCAGTGTATAGGCACCACTGTCAACGAGACAATTGTAGCTGTAAGTTGCTTTTCTCAAGGACACCGTGACACACGGCGGGCTCGAACAGCAGATGCCGCCCCAGGCAGCGGTCATGGCATTTGGTCTGCCGTCTTTGTCATAGGTTCCCACAATCAGCACCGGTGCTGGATACAGGATTGTTTTTGCGCCAATGGATTTTTTCATAACACCTCTTTCTTTTTATTCGGTTTAAAAGTTACCACAAACAATAACAAAGTCTGCCACCCCACCGGAGCATCAGGGGGCCTCCCGGTTTTCCAGGGCTGCGGCCCAGATGGCGGCCATGTCTTCACTGAACAGATAAAAATATTTCATCACTGGTTCATATTCAGGCTGCATGCAAACGGACACAGCAACAACAGCCGCCTTCTGCGGGGGATACCCGTAGACACCGCAGGAAATGGCAGGAAATGCAATGGACCGGCACCCATGGGACACGGCCAGGTCCAGGCTGTTCTGATAGGCTGATGCCAGCAGCCTGTCAGCAGGCTT